>CABUTL010000015.1 GCA_902494375.1 uncultured Collinsella sp. | reverse complement strand
GACGATTCCAAGCGCATGGTGCGCGATATTATGCAGGCGCTCGGTATCGAGCAAAAGCAATTCCCCATCAATATGATCCGCAGCAAGATCAGTTCGGCCAAAAACGCCATGATCGGCCCCGAGGACATGCTCAAATCCGCCGACAGCCCCAACGACAAAAAGGCCGCGCAGGTTTACCTGGAGCTGGAACGCCGCCTGCGCGCCGCTAACGCGATGGACTTCGACGACCTGCTCGTGCGCACGCTCGAGCTGCTGCGCACCCGCCCCGAGGTGCTCGACAAGTACCAAGAGCGTTTCCGCTACATTAGCGTCGACGAGTATCAGGACACCAACCACGTCCAGTACGAGATCGCCAACCTGCTGGCCGCCAAGTACCAAAACCTCATGGTCGTGGGCGACGATGACCAGTCCATTTACAGCTGGCGCGGCGCCGACATCACCAACATCCTGGACTTTGAGAAGGACTTTAAAAACTGCAAGACCGTTAAGCTGGAGCAGAACTATCGTTCCACGGGTCACATCCTGAGCGCCGCCAATGCCGTGGTGCGCCACAACTCGCAGCGCAAGGACAAGCGCCTGTTTACGGCCGAGGGCGATGGCGAGAAGATTCAGGCCTTCCAGGCGAGCGACGAGCGCGACGAGGGCCGCTGGATTGCCGGCGAGATCGAGAAGCTGCATGCCAAAGGCACGAGCTACGACGACATCGCCGTCTTCTACCGCACCAACGCTCAGTCGCGTATCCTCGAAGATATGTTCCTGCGCGCGGGCGTGCCCTACAAGATTGTGGGCGGCACGCGATTCTTCGACCGTGCCGAGATCCGCGACGTCATGGCCTACCTTAAGATGATCGTGAACCCGGCCGACGAGATGAGCGTCAAGCGCGTCATCAACACGCCGCGCCGCGGCATCGGCTCCACCTCGATTCAAAAGATTGAGCAGCTGGCGCGCGACAACCGTTGCTCGTTCTTCCAGGCTTGCGAGATCGCGTGCGCCGAAACCGGCATGTTTAGCGCCAAGGTGCGCAATGGCCTGTCGAGCTTTGTGTCGCTGGTGCGCGAGGGTCGCCGCATGGACGGCGAGCTCAAGGACGTTGTCGAGATGATTGTCGATAAGACGGGCCTGCTGCAGGCTTTCCGTGCCGAGGGCACCATGGAGTCCGAGAGCCGCGCCGAGAACATCCAGGAATTCCTGGGTGTCGCTGCCGAATTTGAGGAGACGCACGAGGATATCGAAGGCACGCTCGAGAGCTTGGAAGAGCTGCGCGCTGCTGGTGTTGCCGATGTGCCCGCCGACGTTGAGCCCGAGCCCGTTGTGGTGAGCGCGCCCGCGCCCGAGCCCGGCCCGTCTGCGCCCGTGTCTTCGTTTGAGGCGCTCGTTGGCGCGCGTGATGCCGCGGGTTCCAATCCGCTCGATAGCCTGGCCGCTCCGGCGCTGTCTCCGCAGGATGCCCTGGCCGCCGCCATCGCGGGCAACGCGTATGCCGCGCCGACTGAGCTGCCGGCGGGTGCCGTGCATGCCGACGAGATCGAGCGCACCTACGGTCCGCTCACCTGTAAGGCGCTGCCGGCACTCATGGAGTGGCTGGCCCTGCGCTCCGACTTGGATTCCCTGGCCGGCGAGACGCATGCCATTACCATGATGACTATCCACTCCGCCAAGGGCCTGGAGTTCCCGGCGGTGTTCGTGGCCGGCATGGAGGAGGGCATCTTCCCGCACGTGCACGACTTTGGCGGCAGCGATGACCCGGGCAAGCTCGAGGAGGAGCGTCGCCTGGCCTACGTTGCCATCACGCGTGCCCGTAAGCGCCTGTTCCTGACCTATGCGGCCACGCGTCGCACCTACGGCTCGACCTCTGCCAACCCGCGCTCGCGCTTCCTCAATGAGATTCCGTTTGAGGATATCGAGTTTAGCGGTATCGGTTCTGCCGGTTTTGAGGGCACGGGCTGGGAGAAGCGCGGCGACCGTCACGGCACCTTTGGCTCGGGCGTGGGTTCGGATA
This sequence comes from uncultured Collinsella sp., assembly GCA_902494375.1. Lineage (GTDB taxonomy): Bacteria > Actinomycetota > Coriobacteriia > Coriobacteriales > Coriobacteriaceae > Collinsella. The sequence goes on along the minus strand of CABUTL010000015.1, from coordinate 11,711 downwards.
TGTATGGCGGCAAGGTGTTCGGTTCGCATACGCGCTCGACCGGCGGTTCCGGTTCGCGCGGTGGATCGAGCTTCGACGACTTCTTTGGCGGCAGTAGCTACGGAACCGAGCGCCATCGTGGGGTCTCGCCCGACGCCGGCCGTGTTGCCTCGACCTTTGGCTCGGGCGCGCCGCGCGTCAAAAAGCCGTCGTCCAAGGTGTCCCCGACGGTGGAGCGCAAGGTCGATCGTGCCAGCGCATCGCAGGACTTTGCCGCGGGTGATACCGTGAGCCACAAGACCTTTGGCACGGGTACCGTGATCTCGGTCGTCGGAGACATGATCGAGGTTCAATTCGAAAAGACCGGCCAGACCAAAAAGCTAATGAAAGGTTTTGCACCGATCGTCAAGCTGTCGTGATCCCGGCGGACCTGGGCGGGCGTATGGGGCAACATCGCCTGCTCGGGCAGTCCTGCGCAAGACGGAGAGCACATTAAGTGCTCTCCTTTGCGTGCGGAACTCGCGATCGATGTTGTCCCATACGCCCGCCCAGGTCCTTGGGTAACGTTGCTTGCGAACGCCGCTCCGCTCGTCCGCTTTTTGATTTGGAGAACCGGGTGGGCTGAAATGTAGATACGAGTAGGGGCTCCTCCGTTGATGAACGGGGGAGCCCCTTGTTTCGTTTTGGTTGTTGTTGCGACCTAGAGGTGGCTGATGATCAGTTCCATCTTGCCTTCGAGGTCGATGGAGCTGACGGTGCTCGGAGCTAGCAGGTGGCTTCCCTTGTGGACGGGGTCGCCGCAGACGGTGCCTTCGCCGTCGATGACCGACAGGCACATGAAGGGCCAACGCTGGTCGAGGGTTTTGCTGCCGTCGACGCGTACGCGATCGACGGTGTAGCAGGAGCTAGACTCGAGCTCGGTCACGCCGTCCACCTCGGGCGCGGTCACCGTGCCGTCGGTCGGAGCCTGAGCATCAAAGTTTATGCAGTCGAGGCTCTGCTCAATGTGCAGTGGACGCAGTTTGCCGTCGGTGCCGGGGCGGTCGTAGTCGTACAGGCGATATGTCACGTCGCTCGACTGCTGCGTCTCCAAAATGAGCGTGCCGGTCTTGATGGCGTGAACGGTGCCGGAGTCGATCTGGAAAAAGTCTCCCTTGTGAATCGGCAGCACGTTGAGCATCTCGTCCCAACGGCCCTCTTCGATTATCTGTGCGGCCTCGGCGCGGTCGTGCGCGCGCTGGCCGACGATGATCGTGGCGCCGGGCTCGCAGTCCAGCACATACCAGCACTCGGTTTTGCCCAGGCTGCCGTTCTCGTGCTTGGCGGCGTACTCGTCGTTGGGATGAATCTGGATTGAAAGGTCGTCCTTGGCATCCAGAATCTTAATGAGCAGCGGGAACTCCTTGCCCTCGCAATTGCCAAAGAGCTCGCGGTGCTCGGCCCACAGCCACGACAGCGTGTGACCGGCATACGGGCCCTCCGCAATCTGGCAGTCACCGTTGGGGTGTGCCGAGATGGCCCAGCACTCACCGATGGGACCTTCGGGAATGTCGTAACCAAATACGGTTTCGAGCTGGCGGCCGCCCCAGATCTTCTCGTGAAAGATCGGCGTCAGTTTAATCAAATCGGACATGTTCATACCCCCATTGTGTTGCGCGGGCGCTGCACAAAACAGCTCAAAGCGAGCGCCCGGATGACTACAAAAACCTATGCCAACGTTACGTTGTGCAACTCAAAGCGGTCGCCAACGTTGCGCGAGACCGAATACTCAAAGGCGGCGCCGCTGTCCAAAAAGCCAATCTGGGTGAGCTCGAGCAGGGGAGAGCCAAGTTTGGTGTCCAGACGCTCGGCTTCTTCCTCGGTTGCTGCCACGGCGCGAATGGTACGGTGGAAGCTCGAAATCTTCAGCCCACATTGCTCGCGGATGAAGTGGTAGACCGATCCGTACAGGTCCTTCTTTTTAAGGCCTGGAATCAGCTCGAGGGGCATGTAGGTGTACTCGATAACGATGGGCTTCTCATCGGCCTGACGCACGCGCACGACGTGATAGGCAAAGTCATCCTCGGCAATTCCCAGCTGGGCTGCGATGTCCGCCGGTGGATTAACGATCGAGAAATCGTAGACCACCGAGGTCACCTTCTCCCCGCGATGCTCATACGAAAAACCCTGGGCACGGTCGTTTTTGCCCTGGAAAAACGCCTGGCCGGGAAGTCCCGCCGTGTCCTTAACGTAGGTACCCGATCCGCGTCGGCTGGTAATAAGACCTTCCTCGGTGATTTGCTCGATAGCTCGTTTGACGGTGATTTTGGAAACGCTATAGAGCTCGCAGAACTCAACGACGGTGGGAAGCTTGTCGCCCGGTTTAAGAGCGCCATCCTCGATAGTGCGACGAATATCTGCAGCTATCGCCTCGTATTTGGGAATCATGGAACCTCCTTTCCAACTTGGTTGAGTATAAAAGAAAGTATAGTTAACACCTAAGCATCCCTATTATATATTTAAAAAGTTCGAGAAAGATATAATTAAAAGTCGCTTTGCATATAAATTAGAGCGCTCTAAATAGATAAACATCTGAGTAATGTCGTGTTAAGCGGCCATTCGCGTTTTCCCAGATAAAACCTGCCAAAACAAACCTGTCCCTTTTTGGTAGGTTTTTGCCTTGGGAGCGGTACCATACAGGCAATGTTTAAACGAGAAAGGCGGGCTCCCATGGAACCTAAGCAGTACTACATCGGCATCGACGTCGGCGGCACTTCGGTTAAGGAGGGCCTGTTCGACGAGGACGGCAACCTGCTTGCCAAGGCCAGCGTGCCCACGCCTCCTATCGTTGACGCTGCGGGCTTTGCCGCGGTGACCGAGGCTATCGACCAGGTGGTCGCCAAGGCACAGATTCCGCGTGCCTTTGTGGCGGGCATTGGCCTGGCCGTTCCGTGTCCCATCCCGGCGTCGGGCGATGCCAAGGTCAAGGCCAACATTGCCATTAACCTGCCCGAGCTCAAGATCGCCATCCAGGAGCACTGCCCCGACGCGGTCGTTAAGTACGAGAACGACGCCAACGCTGCTGCTATGGGCGAGGCCTGGCTCGGCTCTGCCAAGGGCGTACAGAACGTGGTGATGGTCACCATTGGTACCGGCGTGGGCGGCGGCGTTATCGTTAACGGCGACGTGGTATCGGGCGTTGTGGGTGCTGGCGGCGAGATTGGCCACATGTGCCTGAACCCGGCCGAGGAGCGCACCTGCGGCTGCGGCGGCCATGGCCACCTGGAGCAGTATTCCAGCGCCACCGGCGTGGTGAGCAACTACCTTGCCGAGTGCAAGAAGGCGGGCGTCGAGCCCATCGAGCTGACCGGCCCCTCCGATTCCAAGGACGTGTTCCAGGCCTGCCGCGAGGGCGACAAGCTCGCGCTGGCCGCGGCCGATACCATGGCCGACTATCTCGGCCGCGCACTGGCGCTTATTGCCAACGTGGTCGACCCCGAGATGTTCCTCATCGGCGGCGGCGCCTCCGCCTCGGCCGATGTCTACCTCGACAAGGTTCGCGAGCACTTTAAGCAGTACGCGCTTTCCGCCTCGCGCGAGACGCCCATTAAGGTCGCTTCGCTCGGAAACGACGCCGGCATCATCGGTGCTGCCTACGTAGCCCTGCGCGCTGCCGGTAAATAGCTGGTGCAAGGGGGACAGGTTACATTGCACCAACATGGTGCAAAAGGGACAGCCTTGGCCCCCGTGCCTGCGCCCCAAAATATGCCGTGGCCCTTCCGTCTGCGAAGGCTCGGCATCGGCGTGCTACCATAGCTACGTCCAAGTACACATATCAAGTGGAGGATATCCATGGCAAACGTTCTTGTCTTTGGTCACCAGAACCCCGATAACGACGCCATCATGAGCGCCGTCGTCCTGTCCCAGCTGCTCAACCAGGTTGAGTATGCCGGCAACACCTACGAGGCCTGCGCCCTTGGTCAGCTTCCGGCCGAGTCCGCCAAGCTGCTCGCCGACGCCGGCATCGCCGAGCCCCGCGTGATCGAGTCCGTCGAGGCCGGTCAGCTCGTCGTCCTCACCGACCACAACGAGTCTGCCCAGTCCGTCGCCGGCCTTAAGGACGCCACGGTCTTTGGCGTTGTCGATCATCACCGCATCGGCGACTTCGAGACCGCCGGCCCGCTGCACTACATCTGCCTGCCCTGGGGCTCCAGCTGCACCATCGTCACCAAGCTCGCCGGCGTGCTCGGCGTTGAGCTTTCCGACGTCCAGGCCAAGCTGCTGCTCTCGGCCATGATGACCGACACGCTCATGCTCAAGAGCCCCACCACCACCGATGTCGACCGCGCCGTCGCCGCCAAGCTCGGCGAGCAGGTGGGCGTCGACCCGGTCAAGTTTGGCATGGAGGTCTTCCTCACCCGTCCGTCTGGCTCCTTCACCGCAGCCGAGATGGTCGGCAACGACATCAAGATGTTCGAGCCTGCCGGCAAGAAGCTGCTCATCGGCCAGTACGAGACTGTCGACAAGACTCGCGCACTCGGCATGATCGACGAGATTCGCGAGGCCATGCGCGCCTACGCCGCCGAGAAGGGTGCCGACGGCATCGTCCTGTGCATCACTGACATCATGGAGGAGGGCTCGCAGGTCCTGCTCGAGGGCGAGACCGAGGCTGCTCAGAAGGGCCTGGGCATTGCCGACGAGCACGACGGCGTCTGGATGCCGGGCGTCCTCTCCCGTAAGAAGCAGGTCGCTGCCCCCATCATGGCCGCCTGCTAGGTTTAGTTGACCAAACGCCACGACCGGATCGCGGAAGCCCCGCGCTCCGGTCGTTTTTTGTGCACGGCGCCGCGTCGTCTCTTGGATAGGCGCGCCCGTGCCGTTGAGCAAATAATGTTCAACCTGTGGTTCCGCTTTTCGGCCACGCCTGCGTGCCTGTCGTGCAGGGTAGGCTAGATGCAAGCGTAATACGTTAGAGCGCGGCACCGCCACTTGGGCGGGCCGTGCTTTTTTAAGACGGGAGCTTTCCCGTGAAAGGAGCCGCCCATGGCAGCACCCGAGCAGCTGTTTAACGTTCGTGAGCGCAAGCGTTTTGAGCGCCACGACATTTGGGAGCGCATCACCGAGAACGGCACGATTTCCGCCGCCGTCATGGTCTTCGCCGCCATCGCCGCCGTCATTTGCGCCAACACCGATGCCTACGAGGCCATCCATCACTTTTTGGAGACCCCGCTGTATGTGGGTCTGGGCAACCTTACGGCCGGTCTCACCGTTGAGCTTTTCGTCAACGACTTCCTCATGGCGATCTTCTTTTTGTTGGTGGGCATTGAGCTTAAGTACGAGATGACGGTCGGCGAGCTCAAGAACCCGCGCCAGGCTATGCTTCCCATGCTGGCGGCCGTGGGCGGCGTCGTCGTTCCCGCCTGCATCTATCTGATCTTTAACCATGCCGGCGCGCACAACGGCTGGGCCATTCCCATGGCAACCGATATTGCCTTTGCGCTGGGCGTGCTGTCGCTTTTGGGCAACCGCGTGCCCAACGGCGTGCGCGTGTTCTTCTCGACGCTCGCCATCGCCGACGACCTCATCTCCATCGCCGCCATCGCCATCTTCTACGGTCAGAGCCCCAATCCGTTTTGGTTGGGCGCCGCCGCGCTTGTGACCTGCGCGCTCGTGTGGCTCAACAAGACGCAGCATTACCGCCTTGCCCCGTATTCGGTACTGGGCCTGCTGTTGTGGTTCTGCATGTTCAAGAGCGGCGTGCACGCTACGCTTGCTGGCGTCATCCTGGCCTTCACCATCCCGGCCAAGTGCGGTGTTAAGCTTGATAGCCTCACCGATTGGCTGGGCGAGTGCTTGCCGCTGCTCGATGACCGCTACGACGACGAGGCGCACATCCTGGGCCAGCATGACTTTACCGTCTCGACCACCAAAGTCGAGCGCGTCATGCACCGCGTGACCCCGCCGCTCATCCGCATGGAGCGCCTGATCTCCACGCCGGTCAACTTTGTGATCCTGCCGATCTTTGCGTTCGTCAACGCACAGGTTCGCCTAGTGGGCGTGGACATGAGCACGCTGCTCACCGACCCGGTGACGCTCGGCGTGTACTTTGGCATGCTGCTGGGTAAGCCGATCGGTATCTTTGGCATGACGTTCGCCTTGGTCAAGCTCAAGGCCTGCGAGCTGCCGCACAATGTCAACTGGCATATGATTGCCGGCGTGGGCATTCTGGGCGGTATCGGCTTTACCATGTCGATTCTCATCAGCGGCCTCGCCTTCCCGACGGCCCAGTTTGAGGTTCTGGCTGCCAAGGCCGCTATTCTCGCCGGCTCTGTCACCGCGGCCGTACTTGGCATGATCTACATGAGTGTGATCTGCAAGCACCCCGCGCCCAAGAACGAGTAGGCGCGTAGAAACAGACGCCAGAGCCTGCTCGAGCGCGTGTAAAACGCGGTTTTGAGTGGTACTTGCCACCTGCCGGACACCCCAGTGGCCAAAAAACGCCGTTTGTGAGTACTGTCACAAACGGCGTTTCATTTTAGGCGCGAAAAATAATGTACAAATCTATTCTGTCTGTGCATTAACGATTGCGTGGCTGGACGAAAAATGCCGATGCATCCTTCCAAAACCGGGCACAAAAGGCCAAGACTGGCCTTTTTAATTCAAAATCGCTGTTACTAAAAAAGTAACAGTACTCATATTTGCTATTTTTTGACCACAGGCCCCAATGACTAGGTTTATTCCACGGTGCCGTAGATGGCGCCCCAGCCGTGGGCGGCCAAGGCGGAGTTGAGCTGGTCGCAAAGTGACTGGCGGTCGTAATAGCCGGGCGGTAGCAGGTTGACGATCTCCATGAGATCGGGCGCCAGGTCCAAGATTTCGGCCTGTACGATCAGGTCCAGACGGTCGATGGCGTGGCGGTCGTAAAACAGTCCGTCGACCAGGCGCTGCAAGTCGCCGAATTCCTCGGCCTGGAACGATCCATACTCCATAGTGCCTCCTTGGGCGCCCCACGCCGGCATGCGCGGCGATTCGTAATTTATTGCGATGGACTTAATCTATCACGGCTTCATAACGTTGCGGCGGTGGCGGTCTATACTTAGACGAACTGCAACGTCCCGCTTCGCGAAAGGTCGCACCCATGCAGACGATCTACCAGAAGATGGAAACCACCGAACTCGATGCCGCTATCGAGGCACTCAAAGCCGAGGTCGCCGAGATCAAGGCCAAGGGCCTGGCGCTCGACATGGCCCGCGGCAAGCCGTCGCCCTCCCAGGTGGACATCTCTCGACCCATGCTCGATATCCTCAACGCCGACGCCGATCTGCACGATGGCAACGTCGACTGCTCCAACTACGGCTGCTTTGAGGGTATTCCCTCGGCACGCAAGTTGGCAGGGGAGTTCCTGGGCTGTCCCGCCGAGCAGACGCTCGTACTGGGTTCGTCGAGCCTGCTGATTGAGCACGACATCGCCGGCATGTTCTGGCGCTGTGGCTCGTGCGGCAGCGAGCCTTGGGAGGCTTACGAGGCCGCGCACGACGGCAAGAAGGTCAAGTTCCTGTGCCCCGTTCCCGGCTACGATCGCCACTTTGGCATCACCGCCGACTTGGGCATCGAGAACGTCCCCGTCGCGATGACCGACAACGGCCCCGACATGGACGAGATCGAGCGCCTCGTTGCCGCCGACGACTCCATCAAGGGCATCTGGTGCGTGCCCAAGTATTCCAACCCCACGGGCATCACCTTTAGCGAGGACACTGTGCGCCGCCTGGTCGAGATGCCCACGGCCGCGCCCGATTTCCGCATCTTCTGGGACAACGCTTACTGCGTGCACGATCTGTACGACGAGACCGACGAGCTCGCCAACATCTTCGATCTTGCCCGCGCGGCGGGCACCGAGGACCGCGTGGTGGCCTTTGCCTCGACGTCCAAGATCACCTTCCCGGGCGCCGGCATCGGCTTTATCGGTGCGAGCCCCGCGGTCATCGCCGAGTTCTCCAAGCGCCTGAAGGCAGGCCTCATCAGCGCCGACAAGCTCAACCAGCTGCGTCACGTGCGTTTCCTTCCCAGCATCGAGGCTGTCAAGGAGCACATGAAAAAGCATGCCGAGTTCCTGCGTCCGCGCTTTGAGGCCGTCGAGCGCAAGCTCACCGAGGGCTTGGGCGATACGGGCTGTGCCACCTGGACGCACCCCCGCGGCGGCTACTTTGTAAGCTTCGATGGTCCCGAGGGCTCGGCCCAGAAGGTCGCCGCGCTTTGCGCCGACCTGGGCGTCAAGCTCACGCCTGCCGGTGCCACCTGGCCCTATGGCAAGGACCCGCGCGACACCAACATCCGCATCGCGCCAAGCTATCCCACGGTCGAGGACCTGGAGGCTGCGCTCGATGTGCTGGTGCTGGCCGTTAAGCTTGTCGCTGCCGAGCTTGCGCGTGCCGAGCGCGCCTAACGCGCGGCTTTCCGTACTATCCGCACTTTCGATACGTAAAGGAGCGTATACATGGATTTGGGTATTTCCACCAACCCCACGCCAGAGCTCTACACCATTAAGGTAACCGGCGAGATCGATATCTCTAACGCCGATAGCCTGCGCAATGCCATCGACCTGGCGCTCGAGCAGCCCACTGAGGCCGTTGAGCTCGATTTTGCCCAGGTGAGCTACATCGACTCGACGGGCATTGGCGTGCTCGTGGGCGCCGCGCACCACGCGGTCGACCACGGCAAGTGCTTTAGCTGCATCAATGTGCAGCCCCCGGTGATGCGCGTGGTTCAGCTGTTGGGTGTCGACCAGGAGATTTCGATCACTGCTGCATAATCTTCGCCCCCAAAAGGGCGTGCCGTTTGGCATATGTTTGTGATGCGCTCGGACGTTTTGGCGTCCGGGCGCTATACTTGACCGAATGAATAGACGAGTTCCGGCCGAATGGCGCGGTGCGGGCTCGACTCACATCGAGCCTTGGAGGTATGTGTGTTTGGTATTGGAGAGGGTGAGCTCGCGATCATCGTGGTCTTCGGCTTTTTGCTGTTTGGCCCGGATAAGCTCCCGCAGATGGGCCGCACGATCGGCCGTGCCATCCGTCAGTTCCGCGAGACGCAGGAAAAGATGACGGCCGTTGTTCAGTCCGAGATTATCGATCCGGTGAGCGAGGCCGCGTCGGCCCCGGTCAAGCCCAAGAAGGCCGCTGCGACCGACGACGATTCCGATGCGGACGAGGATGCCGCCGAGACGGCTGCGCCTGCAAAGAAGGAGACCTTTGCCGAGCGCCGTGCCCGCCTTGCCGCCGAGAAGGCCGCGAGCGAGGGTGCTGCTGAGGGCGAAGGTGCTGCCGATGAGGCCGAGGGCGCCGAGCCCGCCAAGGCCGAGCCTGCCGAGCCCGAGCCTGCTGCAGAGCCGGAACCCGAGCCGGAGCCGGCAGAGCCCACGACGGCTGACCTCTACGCTCGTCGTCCCCGCAAGCGCAAGGCCGTCGTCGACCAGCTCGCTCGCGAGCTCGAGGCCGAGGACGATGCCGCTGTCGCCGACGCCCCGAAGGGAGGCGATGAGTAATGCCTATCGGACCTGCGCGTATGCCGCTCTTCGATCACCTGGGAGAGCTCCGTCGCCGCCTGACCATCGTGGTCGTCTCGGTGTTTGCCGCAGCCATCGTGCTGTATTTCGCCACGCCTGTTGTGCTCGACATCCTGGAAGATCCCATCCGCTCCTTTGTGCCGGATGGTAAGTTCTACATCACCACCACGCTCGGCGGCTTTGGCCTGCGCTTCTCGCTGGCCATCAAGATGGCTGTGGTCATGTGTACGCCCATGATCATCTGGCAGATCTTGGCGTTTTTCCTGCCGGCGCTTCGCCCCAACGAGCGCAAGTGGGTCGTGCCCACGGTGCTCGCCTCGACTGTGCTGTTCTTCCTGGGCGCCATTTTCTGCTACTTCATCATCATCCCTGCGGGCTTTGAGTGGCTCATCGGCGAAACTTCGGCCGTCGCCACGGCGCTGCCCGACCTGGAGAACTACGTCAACATGGAGCTGCTCTTTATGATCGGCTTTGGTGTGGCGTTTGAGCTGCCGCTCATCATCTTTTACCTGTCCGTCTTCCATATTGTGTCCTATGCGGCCTTCCGCAGTGCCTGGCGTTACGTATACGTTGGCCTGCTTGTGGGCTCGGCTGTGATTACGCCCGACGGCTCGCCCGTTACGCTGGGCCTCATGTACGGCGCCCTGCTCTCGCTCTACGAGATTTCGCTTGCCATCGCCCGTGTGGTCATTACCGCGCGCGAGGGCAAGGAGGGCCTGTTCGTGAGCCGTCTGGACCTGTTCTCGGACGATGAGGACGACGAGGAGTAAATCGGTATGCACGAGGTTGGCATTGTCAACGGCATACTCGATACAGTGATTCGCGCGGCGCGTGGGGCGGGGGCCTCGCGCGCCGTTTTGGTAACGCTGCGTATCGGGGATATGACCGAGGTGGTGCGCGAGGCGCTCGACTTTGCGTGGGAGACGTTCCGCGACGAGGACCCGCTCACGCGCGGCTGCGAGCTTGCCGTGGAGGAAGTCCATCCACAAAGCGAGTGTCTGGACTGCGGTGAGGTCTTCGATCATGACCGTTTCCATTGCCGCTGCCCCCAATGTGGCGGCGCCAACGTGCGCCTGCTGCACGGCCGCGAGCTCGACATCGCAAGTATCGAAATCGAAACCCCCGACGATTAGCCCGCTAGCCATCTGGTGACGGGGTATAAAGGGGCCAAAGTAAGGAGTGCCGAGTATGGCCGAGAAAACGATTGATATCGCATCGCCGATTCTGTCGCGCAATGAGCGCCTGGCAGATCAGCTGCGTCAGCGATTTAAAGAGACAAACACCTATGTGATCAATGTGCTGTCGAGCCCCGGTTCGGGCAAGACCACTACGATTCTGGGCACCAACGAGCGCCTGCGCGACAAGGCGGGCCTGCGTTGCGCCGTCATCGAGGGCGACATCGCCTCGGACGTCGACGCCATTACCATGAAGGAAGCCGGCATGCCCGCCATCCAGATCAACACGGGCGGCCTGTGCCACCTCGAGGGCAACATGATCATGGAGGCCGTCGACGCGTTCGACCAGGCTGTGGGTCTGGAAAACATTGACGTCATCTTTATCGAAAACGTGGGCAACCTGGTCTGCCCGGTCGACTTTGACCTGGGTGAGAACCTGTCCATCATGATCCTCTCGGTGCCCGAGGGCGACGACAAGCCCATCAAGTACCCGGGCATCTTCCAACACGCCGGCGCGCAGCTGCTCAACAAGGTCGATGTGGCCCCGGCTTTCGATTTTGACATGGATAGGTATACTAAGACACTCGATGACCTCAATCCGCAGGCGCCGCGGTTTGCCGTGAGCGCGCGCAAGGGCGAGGGCATGGATGCCTGGTGCGATTGGCTCATCGGGCAGATTGAGCAAGCAAGGGCGTAAGTCGGCCGCCATACGGGCGGGCGTAGCCGCAGAGATACGAGATAGGAGCCTCTTTTGAAGCTCATCATCGCCGAGAAAAACGACGCCGCGCGTCAGATCGCCGAGCGGCTGTCCACGGGTAAGCCTAAAAAGGACAAGGTGTACAACACCGCCATCTACCGTTTTGAGTGGAAGGGCGAGGAGTGCGTGACGATCGGTCTTGCCGGTCACATCCTTGCGCCCGATTTTTGCGACAGCGTGCTGTTCGATAAAAAGCTGGGTTGGTATTCGGTGACCGAGGACGGTGAGATGCTGCCGGCCGATATGCCCGATGGCCTGG
>CABUTL010000014.1 GCA_902494375.1 uncultured Collinsella sp. | reverse complement strand
GGGCGTGGTCTTGGGCGAGGTGGCCCGCATCGACGGTATGCTCGACATGGTGCTCGCCGAGATGCGCGCGACCAAGGCGGCGGGGGAGGGCAGCGTGCCCATCGTCATTACCGGCGACGATGCCGAGGCGCTCGCGTCGCTGGTCGGTCACAGTCTGACGGTCGACGACGCACTGACGCTGCGGGGTCTCGCCGAGCTGTACCGCATCAACCAAAAGCCCCGCCGTGTGTAAAAGTGAGGGCGCCGGCGGGACAAACGCCTCCACCTTTCACCTGCTACAATGGGTCAAACTATTGCGATTACGGAGGTGTCTGCCATGTCGGACGATCTTCATCAAACTTCGTCAGGCAAGCGCCTGGACGTCATTAGCTGGGACGAGTTCTTTATGAGCGTGGCCATCGCCGCGCAGCGCCGCAGCAAGGACCCCAACACGCAGGTGGGTGCGTGCATCGCCAACACCAACCACCGCATCCTTTCGGTGGGCTACAACGGTACACCCTCGGCGCTCAACGACGACTTTTTCCCGTGGGGTACGAGCGACGACCCGCTGCAGGACAAGCACAACTACGTGGTCCATGCCGAGGCCAACGCCGTGCTCAACTACCGTGGCTCGCTCAAGGACCTCGAGGGTTCCACGGTCTACGTCACGCTGTTCCCGTGCCATGACTGCGCCAAGATTTTGGCTCAGGTGGGCGTGGGCGAGGTCGTCTACCTGGACAACAAGTACGCCGACACCGATGACGGCCGTATCAGCCGCCGCATTCTCGACTCCTGTGGCATCAGCTACCGCCAGGTCATCGTCGATGTCCAGATTGGTACCGGGGGACAGGCTCGACAGTAATATGCGTTGTCGCTATCTGACGACGAACGCAGCTCAAAGAGCCCCGTCCCAAATTGACTGCTCGTGAAAGTCGTGTCCGCACGCATGGATGGCTCGTGAGCGGGTACATGGCTGTAGTAACATAGCCCCTGTCCGCGGGCGTGCCCGCGTTATTGTGAGAAAGGAGCCCCTGTGGCTGTTAACGAAGAGCTGCTTAAGAAGGTTCTTGAAGAGATTCGCCCCAACCTGCAGGCCGATGGCGGCGATATGGAGTATGTGGGCGTTGACGACGAGGGCGTCGTCAAACTGGAGCTGCAGGGCGCCTGTGCCGGTTGTCCCATGAGCGCCCTGACGCTTTCCATGGGCATCGAGCGTATCCTCAAGGAGCACGTGCCCGGCGTTACGCGTGTCGAGCAGGTCAATGCCTCCGGCGAGACCGATGACCTGTACGACGAGTATGCGCCGTTCTAAGAAGTGAAAGCTGCGGGCGATATGCTCCGCATAGACGTCACGCCCGAATATGCGGCTGCGAGCGCAAGGCCCGCGGCCGCATTTGTATGTAGGGAGCAGGGGGACCGATATGCTCAACGACCTCTACCATATGCTTGATCCCGTCGCCATCTCGGCGGGGCCCATCACCATCTACTGGTACGGCTTGGCCTATGTGGTCGGAGCTCTGCTCACGGCGGTCGTCATGTACCGCACGCAGCGCCGTTGGGGTTTTGACATTACGGTCGACGACCTGACGAGTGTCGTGGTCGGCGTGGTCTTTGGCCTTATCATTGGCGCCCGCCTGTTCTACGTCATCTTTTACGGCGACGGCTACTACTGGGCGCATCCGCTCGAGATCTTTGCTACCAATGAAGGCGGCATGAGCTTCCATGGCGGCCTGGTGGGCGGCATCATCGGCGGCGTGCTCGTGTGCCGCATGTACAAGCTCGACGCCTGGACCATCGCCGACCTTGCCGTTATCGGTGCTCCGCTGGCCTTATGTCTGGGACGCTGCGCCAACTTTGTCAACGGCGAGCTGTGGGGCAAGCCGACCGATCTGCCCTGGGGCGTGGTCTTCGGTGGCACCGCGGGCGATATGCCGCGTCACCCCTCCCAGCTCTACGAGGCATTTCTTGAGGGCATCGTGCTCTTTTGCATTCTGCAGGTGCTCAGCCGCAAAAAGCCGCTACTGCCCCAAGGTACGTTTATGGGCGTGTTTGTGATGGGTTACGGCATCGTCCGCTTCCTCATTGAGTTTGTGCGCGTGCCCGATGCCCAGCTGGGTTATCTGCTGGGAGGCGTCATCACCATGGGTCAGCTGCTGAGTCTTCCGCTCGTAATCGCGGGACTGGCGCTCATCATCTTTGCTCGTCGCCGCAACCAGCCCCAGCGCATCTACCTCGACGCCTAACCACCAAAACCACCACAAAGGGGACAGGCACCTTTGTGGTGGTTCGCTGGACAACGATGACAGAACCGTAACGTTTCCCCAGATAAAACCTGCCAAAATAAACCTGTCCCTTTTTGGCAGGTTTCTAGAAAGGCTCTTTGGACTGTGAAGGATTCCGATCTCTCCACAACGGCTGCGCGCGACGCTGCCCGCATCGTCTGGTTTAAGCGCTATCCCGCCAAGCAGACGCTCATCGCATTTTTGCTCGCGCTGTTGGCGACCACGGCGTTTTCCATCGATCCCGCCCCGGTGTCGAGCAACGCAGTCTTGGCGATTGACCCCAAAGCCTCGGGCATGCTGTACGTGTGCTACGAGGTGCTCCTCTCGTTTGCCGGCCATACCGACGCGGTCATGCTGCTTGCACTTGCCTTCCTGCTCACGCTACCGTTTCGCTACGTGTTCTTTGGCCGTGGCGACACCTGGCGCCCATCGATCATTCTGCCGTCGCTGTTCTTCGCCATCTGCATGGTGTTCGGCCGCAGCTACGATCTCACCGACTCGGCCGAGATTGTCCTTGGCGACAAAGCCCGCATCATCTGCGCCTGGATTGGCGGCGCGGGCTGGATGCTCTTGGCGGTCGTTGCCTTCTACCTTGCCTTTGAGTGTCTAGATTGGCTGAGCTCTCGGCGCATTCCGTTTTCCGAAGCGCACTTTGGCCGCGTATGGCGTGTGACTCACGCCGTGCTCTCGGTCCATCCCTTTGCCGGGCCCTTCCTGGTGCTTATGATCGCCTGGGCGCCCACGCTCATCGCTTCGCTGCCTGGCCTTTTTATGGGAGATACGGGTGCGCAGATTCGCCAGTGGTTCAACTATCCCAACGGCACGAGCGACTACCTGCGCCTACTCAACCCCAACGTGCTGCTCAACGGGCATCACCCCGTGGTGCACACGGCTATCATCGGTTCGTGCGTCCAGCTGGGGCTTTCGCTGTTCAACAGCGCCAACGCAGGTCTTGCCATCTACACCTGTGCTCAGTTCGTCATCACGGCCGCCTGCATGGCCTATTCCATTTCGTCGCTGCGCAAACTGGGCGTGAGCCTGCCGGTTCGCGGTGCGATCCTGCTGTTCTTTGCGCTTATGCCGATGTTCTCTAACTACGCGGCGTTGCTCACCAAAGACGTGCTCTTTGCCGACGCGTTCTTGGTGCTGCTGGTACAGACCGTCAAGCTCGTGGCATGTGGCTTGCCCCGTCGTGATGCCAATGTCGAGCGAGCGGGCGAACAGAGGTCTGTGCTCTTTGCGCGCCACGACTGGCTGCTGCTCGCTCTGGGCGCCATGGGTTCCACGTTTCTGCGCAACGGCGGCCTGGTGTTTCCCCTGGCGGCATGCGTAATCGCGGCGGCGTTTTGCGTATGGGACGTGCATGTGGCTCGTCATGCAGCCAAGCAGACTGGTGCTGCGCCTTCGGGCGCCATCCCGCGTTTCCGTTGGGTTGGCGTTCTCGCGGTGCTCGCGCTCTGCCTTGCCTCTAATATGTACTTCACCAAGGTCTTTATGCCGGCGCACGACATCACGCCTGGTTCCAAGCGCGAAATCCTCTCGATTCCGTTCCAGCAGACGGCTCGTTTCGTCCAAAAGCACGACGGCCTCAACTCGGGCGTCAACCCTACGGTTAAGGAGGACGGCACCATCGTGGAGGCGCCCTGCGACGGTTTGGTAACCGATGAGGAGCGCGCTGCGATCGATCGGGTGCTCAAGTACGAGAACCTGGGCCGCCGCTACAACCCCGACAAGTCCGATGCCGTCAAGAACTGCTTTAACGAGTACGCCTCGCAGGAGGACATCGATGCCTATTTTGAGGTATGGGCTCAGATGTTTAAGAAGGATCCCGAGTGTTATATCTCGGCGCTTATCAATAACTACTATGGTTATTTTTATCCGAGCGCGCGCGATGCCTGGGTCTACAGCACGGCGCGTAGTGCCGAGATCATGGCGCGTCCCGACAACCTCAAGTACTTCGACTTCCATCCGGTTGACAGCAACGTGGTGCGCTGGTGTGACCATCTGATCAACCTATACCGTGTGGCGGTGCAGCGTGTTCCCTTTATCTCGCTCACCATGAGCTCGGCCACCTATGTGTGGATCATGATCGCCGTGGTGGTCTACCTGCTGCGTCGTCATTCATGGCGTGCGCTGGCGATCTGGGTGCCGCTGTTGGGCGTACTCGCCGTGTGCCTGATTGGCCCGTGCAACGGCTCAACCTACATGCGCTACCTGTATCCGGTTATCGCCTGCATGCCCTTTGCCATCGGCGCCACCGTCACCCGCAGCGACTTCCTCTGGTTCTAACTTGGTGCATTGGGGTCAGGTTTCTTTGCGCCAAAGGGGCCATCATCACGACGCCTTCATTTTGGGGTTTATCTCGCAGGCCAGTAGGTATATCATAACGACGTTTGTTTATATTGCCCGAGCATCTGCGCTGGGCTTTAGGTCGAAACCGATAGGAGACACGTATGTCCGGACACTCTAAGTGGGCCACAACCAAGCATCGTAAGGGCGCGCAGGACGCCAAGCGTTCCGCCCTCTTCTCCAAGCTCAGCCGCAACATCACCGTTGCTGCCCGTCTCGGCGGTGACCCGCTGCCCGAGAACAACGCCAGCCTCGCCGCTGCCGTTGCCAAGGCCAAGGCTCAGTCCATGCCTAGGACAAGATCAAGTCCGCTATCGACAAGGCTTTTGGCTCGGGTGCTGACGCTGCCGTCTACGAGAACATCGTGTACGAGGGCTACGGTCCCGCCGGTGTCGCCGTCTACGTCGACTGCCTGACCGACAACCGCAACCGTACCGCCGCTGATGTCCGTTCCGCCTTCTCCCACGCTGGTGGCAACCTGGGCACCTCCGGCTCCGTCGCCTTCCAGTTTGAGCGCAAGGGCCAGATCGTCGTCGCCAAGGAGATCCTGGACGAGAACGCCAAGAAGGAGACCATGATCGCCAACGGTGCTGCCGGTGACGAGGATGAGTTCATGATGGCCATCGCCGAGGCCGGCGGCGAGGACTACGAGGACGCCGGCGAGGAGTGGATCGTCTGGACTACTGCCAACGAGGTCATGGCTGTCTCCAAGGCGCTCGAGGAGCAGGGCGTCCAGGTCAAGGGCTCCGAGACCACCATGGTCCCGACCACCCCGACCGAGGTCTCCGGCGCCGACGCCAAGAAGGTTCAGCGCCTCATCGACCGCCTTGAGGAGCTCGACGACGTCCAGGATGTTTACAGCACCATGGACATGACCGACGAGGTCATCGCTGCCCTCGAGGAGGAGTAGCGCCCGCACGGATTGAGCCGTGCATATCTGGGCATAATGAAGCGAGCATGCAAGCCTCGTGGAATAGATGAGCCGGATCCGCGTGCGTAGAGCACCGGACCCGGCTCTTTTATAATGATGCGAACCGTTTTGCATTTCGAGAGCCGAGATTTGAAGGGAGCGCCGCGTGCGCGTACTCAAACGAGCCCTAGCGATCGTGTACCTTGCCGCTACCATCGTGGCGCTGGGTACGCTTGTCTGCCAGTTTTGGGGGCCGTATACGTATCGCTTTATGTTGCTGATGCGCGACCCCATGCCGCGCATTGTCGTGACGGCATGCGGCGGAGTTGTGGCGATCGGCGTGCTGGTAAGCTTCTTCCGCCTGATGTTTGCTCGTCGTGAGCCGTCCTGCGTGCATCCGGCGGGGGAGCGCAATATCGAGGTTACCCTTGCGGCGCTTTCTTCGTGCGCTCGCACTGCGGCAGAGCGCGACGATCGCGTGATGGTCGAGCATGTCGAGGCCCGCGTCCAAGGCTCCGACGAATCGCGCGTCCGTTTTAAGGTCGACGCCATCGCGCTCGACGACCGGGACGTGGCCTCCCTTGCAACTGCGATGCAGCAACGTATCGAGGAGGCCTGCGACACCATGCTCGGCACGCCGGGTACGACCACGCGCGTCCGTTTTTTGCCGTCCAAGACTACCGTCCAGACCGTGGAGGTTTCCGGTGAGTGATACCAATCAAGATAAGACCGCTCGTACGCCGCGCCTGACGATTGACCAGAGCGCCACGCCGGCGAGCGAACCTGTTGATTCCAAAGCAGAGGCAACTGAGTTACAAGACGCGGCAGCCGCGGATTTTGACGAGGCTATGGGTCTCATCAAGGGTACGGGCGCTGCCATCTGGAGCTATGCTGTGCGTCATCCCAACACCACGCTCGGTGCCGTCGCTGGCTTTATCCTCGCCGTGTTGGTGCTCACGCTCGGCCTGTGGGACACGCTCGTCATTGCATTCTTCGTGCTGATCGGCGCCGTGATCGGCCAAATTCGCGACGGCGAGAACGGGATCGTCAACTTCTTCGGCCGTCTGTTTAGCGGCCGCTAATATGTGTTCGACTGTCGCATCTGCGGCAGGCATAAGGAGGAACCATGGCTTTTAATACGAAGGTCGATGTAGCCGATACCGAGCTCGAGGCAGACGAGACCGTCGCTGCCGAGGCCGAGGATGTGACGCTCGAGGACGAGGCGCTCATCGAGGCCGAGCCCGCCGATGATGCGGATGAGGATGACGAGGAAGCGGATGAGTCCGAGGACTCGCTGACCTATTCCAACGGTGTGATCGAGAAGATCGTTGCCATGGCCACTCGCGAGGTTCCGCACGTTCTGGGCATGAAGGGTAACCTCATGCATTTTGTGCAGGAGCAGTTTGGTGCCGAGAATCTGACCAAGGGCGTGACGGTCGAGGTCACCGACGATAATCGCGTGGTCGTCAACATCTCCGTCATCATCGAGTACGGCGCCTATGCGCCCGCGATTTTCGACGACGTCAAGGAGCGCGTCACCGAGCGCCTTGCCGCGATGACTGGCCTTGAGGTGGCGGGCGTCAACCTGCGCATCGAGGACGTCATCACCCCCGAGGAGTACGAGCACCGCACCAGCCAGCACGAATAACCTTCCAAAAAGGAACAGGTTTGTTTTAGCAGGTTTTATCTGCGAAAACATTAAACGGCCGACCGCGCAAGCAAAAGCGTGGCCGGCCGTTTCTGTACGCTCCCGATATAGTCATACCGCTCGTCTAACTAAGGGTTGCAATCCCCGCGTTCCGCGTTACCCTAATGAGCGCATTGTTTCCAAATTGTTAACGAGGAGTTGCCGTAATGGCCGACGAGCACGAAACAGAAAGCAAGGCATGGGCAATTGAGGCCGCCGCGGCAGAGGCGGCATCGCGTGCTGCCGAGGAGGTGCATCGTCCTCCCGTAGTGCCGATGGAGCGCGTGGTTGATCGCACCGATATCGAGCGCGGCGAGCGTGTCGGCCAAAAGCGCAGCCAGGAGCCAGGCTTCCCGCGCTTTTTTGCCGAGCTCAATCTGGGCCTGATTCTTACGGCCTTTGCCATCGTCGCGTTTAAAACCCCTAATCACTTTGCTTTTGGCGGCACCTCGGGCGTGTCGGTCATTCTGTCCACGCTGTTCCCGACCCTGCCCGTCGGCGTCTTTATGTGGATTATCAACGCGGTTCTCGTCGTTTTGGGCTTTATCTTTTTGGAGCGCAAGGCAATCCTGTGGAGCGTCTTCGCCTCGTTTGCGTTGTCCGCCTATGTTTCGCTGTTTGAGCTCTTTATTCCGACCGATGTCTCTCTGACGGGTGATATGTGGCTCGACCTGTGCTTTGCCGTCATCTTGCCGGCGCTCGGCAGCGCTATTGTCTTTGACATCGGCGCCTCGACGGGTGGCACGGACATTCTCGCTATGATCCTCAAACGCCGCACCACGCTCGAGATTGGTCGCGCACTGCTGTTGGTCGATATCGGCATCGTGGCCATCGCGGCCTTTTTGTATGGCCCGCGTGTCGGTCTGTATTGCGTGCTCGGCCTGTTTGCCAAGACGCTTGTGGTCGACAAGGCCATCGAGAGCATCCATCTTCGTAAGGTCTGCACGGTCATTTGCTCCGAACCCCTTAAGGTCGAGGAGTTTATCGTCAAGCATCTCAACCGCACAGCGACCATCAGCCGCGGCTACGGTGCCTTCTCGGGCAAGTGCGTGACGGTGATCATGAGCGTGCTGAGCCGTCGCGAGGCCGTGCAGCTGCGCCGCTATGCGCGCGAGGTCGATCCGGGTGCCTTTATCACGATTGTCGACAGCTCCGAGATCGTCGGCAAGGGCTTCCGCGGAACGAACTAGCACAGACGTATTCAACGAACCGCCTGCTGGCGCCGTGTACCTTGCAAATCGGTCATCTTTGAGTATTTGACCCCACATTGGGCAATAATGATGCTAAAGACAACGTTTGCGATCCAAGTGATTCGTTCAAGATACGAAGGGATGATTCTATGTTCTGCTCGCAGTGCGGCGCCCCCATGGGCGATAACGACAAGTTCTGCGGCGTGTGTGGTGCTCCTAATGCCGGTGCCGCTGGCCCCGCTCCCCAGGGACAGCCTCAGCCCCAGCAGTTTGTTCCGCAACCGCCCGTGGCGAATGCGCCAAAGGGCTGTGTGGCTCAGGCGTTCCAAGATATGACTAAGACTCCGGGCGTGCTTCAACGTGTATGCCAAATCGCGTTTTTGCCGGCGCTGATTTGCGTTGTGTCGGTGCTCGTGTTGTTTATTCCCGTTATTGGCGGCATTGCGGCTGCCATCGGCTTTTTGGCAGCTTGCATTGCGAGTGTGTGCGGTTCCGGCTTCGGTATCGAGTGGGGCCGCGATCTGTCGCTCAAGGTCGATGACGGCATGGACCGTCCACTCATGCGTTCCACGTCGTTTGGTCTCGGAGTCTTTTCGAGCGTTATTTCGGTTGTGCTCGAGGTTATCGCTGCCATTCCCATTATCGGTGTAGTGCTTTCGCTGGTGGAGGGCGTGGTAATTGGCGCCGCGGGCTCGTATTCTTATTACGGCTCTTATGCGCTCGAGGCTGCGCTGTTCGGTTCGCTCGGCCTGCTTATCCTGGCGCTAATTGCCTCGGCGATTCTGGGTGTCTTCTTTAAGATGTTCGCCGACATCGCCGTGATGCACTTTGCGGTGACCGGGCGTGTCGAGAGCGCGTTTTCGCTCGATAAGGTCTGGGCGGCGTTTAAGCACAACAAGACCAAGCTGTTCTGTGCTTCGTTCCTTCCCGAGTTTTTGACGGGCCTGGTCGCCAACGTTGTCACATGGATCTTGACGGTCGTCTTTGGCGCCATTGCCTCTGTCGGTATGTATAGCTACTACTATCGTCCTACGGGTATTGAGGCAATTGTTACCGGCGGTGGCGTCACGCTCGCGCTGTTCTTGGTGCTGGTCGCTTTCGTCACCGTATTTCTTACGGTCTTTGGCAAGATGCTCAAGCACCGTGCCGTTGGCTATTGGGCCGCACGCTATGCAAGCGAGTGGGCCGATGAGGATAAGGACGACGTCCTGACTTTTGTGTTGCCCTTCGAGAAGAAGTCCGCTCCTTCGGGTTACAGCTCTCCGGATGCTTCGCCGGCGCCTGCACCAGCACCCGAGCCCGCGACCGAGCCTGAGCCGGCGCCCGAGTCTGAGACGGCATCTGAGCCCGAGCCTGCGCCTGAGCCTGAGCCTGAGCCGGCACCTGCACCTGAGCCGGCGTCCGAGCCAAGCTCCGACGAGGAGCCTCAGGACGAGTAGCCACGCCGCCTGCTATTTGGGGACGGGGTAGAAATAGTAGAAATAGCGCTTGAAGAATGAGCGGGGGCGGACGTGTCGAAACGTCCGCCCCCGCTTTGACATCGCGATGTGGCTATGACTGCGAGATGCCAGCGAATCGATTACTCGTCGTGCTTCTCCTCACGGCGTGCAGCAGCGCGTGCGTCGTGGATGCCCTTGATCGCGGCATGGCGAGCCGTTCGGGCATCATGGATGGCGTCGCGAGCCTCGGCGGTCGTCGCCTTGGCAGAGCGCAACTTGGCGGCCAGATCGGGGTTGGTTTCGGCGACCGCGGTAATCGCGGGGCCGTCGAGCTCCTCTTGCGTGGGCTCGGCCAAAAAGTCGATAGCATACTGGGCGGCCACCATGGAGCCCTTTGCCAGCACGGTCTCGTCGATCTTGTAGAAGCAGGAATGTTGGGCGTACGTGGCGCCAATCTTGGGGTTTCGCGTACCTACAAAGGCGAGCACGCCCGGTACGCGACGCAGGTACTCCGAAAAATCCTCGCCCGAAAGCGTGCCGCGATAATGGCCTTGGCCGGTGGGGCCCAGGCACTTGATTACAGCCTGACGGCAGCGCTCGCTCGAGGCGGCGTCGTTTTCGACCTTGTAGTTGGCGATGGTGTAGTCGGTGAGTTCTGCCTCGGCGCCCAGAGCTGCCGCGGTATGCTCCACGATGCGGCGCATGAGCTCCGGCATTTCCTCGTGGGTCGAATCGCCGTAGGTGCGCACTGTGCCGGCGAGGTAGGCCGTGCCGGCGATAACGTTGCGCGCGGTGCCGCCGTGCAGCTCGCCGACGGTGATGACGGCCGGCTCGTAGGGGCTGATTTCGCGCGAGACGATGGTCTGCAGGGCGTTGACAATTTCGGCGGCAACCATGACGGCGTCGTGACCTCGCTGGGGCATGGCGCCATGGCACGAGGTGCCGCGGACGTCGATGCGGAACCAGTCGGTATTGGCCATGCGCGGACCGGGCTCGCAGCTCACGGTGCCGGCGTCGACCTCACTCCAGATGTGTGCGGCGTAGGCGCCATCGACGCCGTCGAGCACACCCGTGCCGATCATGAGCTTGGCGCCCTGGCCGTTTTCCTCGCTGGGCTGGAAGACGATGCGGACTTCGCCGTGGATGTCGTCGGTCATATGGCGCAGGATTTGCAGCGTGCCGAGCATCATGGCGATATGGCAGTCGTGGCCGCAGGCGTGCATGCGGCCCTCGTTGACGCTGGCGAACTCCTCGCCGGTCTGCTCGGTGACGGGCAGGGCATCGATGTCGGCGCGCAGCAGGATGCGGCGGCGTGGCGTGCCGTCCTCGCGGTAGGCATCCGGCGCGGTGCCGCGAAGGGTCGCCACAAGGCCCGTCTTAAGGGGACGCTCGTAGGGGATATTCATGGCGTCAAGCTGGTTGGCGATGTCGGAGGTCGTGCGCTCCTCGGCGAGGCTCAGCTCCGGGTGCTTATGGAAGTGGCGGCGCTGCTTGATGATATAGGGCTCAAACTCGGTAGCGATATCTTTGATGGCTGCGGTGACGTCGTCAGCCGCGCGAGCCTCGGTCGCCGCCATAATCTGCTGTGCCTTGGTCTTCGTCATGGTCGATTTGCTCCTTGCTGGGTTGATCGCAAAATCGTACAGGCTCTCTCCAGTATGCCACCTGCCGCTAGGGCTGGTAAAGTTGCCGTTTGCCGCTTGGGGTTTTGTTACAAGGGCGGGGGAGTACACTCGGGGGTGTTGAATTTCCTGCCAGAGATGGGGATGCCCATGCAACATATCGATCGGATTATCCGCTCCAAGAACGTCTTTACCGCGCAAGACGGCATCGATACCGCCCGCGAGCTGGCGATTGCCATCGCAGGCGACCGTATCGTCGCAGTCGGTGCGCCCGATGACGTGATCGCCGCCGCTCCCGCCGCCACGTCGGTTATCGACTACGGCGAGCAGTTTGTCTGCCCAGGTTTCCATGACGCTCATCTGCACTTCTTCCATACCTCGGTCGGTTCCTCGCCGTACATGCTCATGGATATGGGCACGTCCGAGGCGGCGCTGGTGCAACATGCGCTCGAGTTTTCCCAGGATCTGCCTAGTGACGCTTGGGTTGTGACGCAGGGCTGGCGCGATTACCGTTGGGATCCGCCCGAGCATCCTACCAAGGCGTCGCTCGATGCGGCATTCCCCGATCGTCCCTGCGTTATGTATTCGGGCGACGGGCACACGCTTTGGCTCAACAGCCGCGCACTCGAGGCGCTCGGCGTCACGCGCGACAGCGAGCCGCCAGCGGGCGGCAGTTACGACAAGGATGCAAACGGCGAACTCACGGGCATTGCTCACGAGGCGGCTGCCATGCAGCTGCTACCGCGCTGCCTTGAGTGGCTGGGCGAAGATCGCATCGCAAACGCTTACGCCGATCAAATGAGGCGTATGGCCGAGCAGGGCATCACCTCGATATGCGATATGTCGCTCATGCCCATGCCGGGCTGCGATTTTATCCGCGACGACGTTTACGACAAACTGCAGGCAGCCAGCAAGTTGGGCATCCGAGCCCATCTGTTCCCCACGCTGTTGGATGACCAGTCGCGCTTGGAAGAGCTGCAGACCCGCTACGCGAACAACGCGCTGCTCTCGGCGCCAGGCTTTAAGCAGTTCTTCGACGGCGTGTCGAGCGAGCATACGGCGTATCTCACCGAGCCCTATACCAATCCGCGCTTCCCGGGCGACCAGGGCCGTCTGACGGTTCCTGCCGAGCGTATGCACAAGCTGGTCCTCGCTGCCGCGGAGCGTGGTCACACCGTGCGCATCCACGTCATCGGCGACGGTGCCATCCATGCCGCGCTCGATATCTTTGAGGAGGCCGCCGAACTGTATGGCCTGCCCCAGCACAGTCATAACACGCTCGAGCATCTGGAGAACCTCTTGCCCGAGGACATCGATCGCCTGCGCAAGCTCAACGTGGTTGCTTCGAGCCAGCCCTGCCACATTACACTCGACCCGGGTGGACCGGAGCGCGACCTGGGCCTGGAGCGCAGCCGCATCATGTGGCCGTTTGCGACCTATAAGCAGCGCGGCATCCGCCAAGCCTTCGGCACCGATAGCCCCATCACAGCCGTTACCAGCATGAACGTGCTCTACACGGCCATCACGCGCCAAGACCCCAAAAGCCACTGGCCCGAGGGCGGCTGGTTACCGAGCGAGCGCATCGACGCAGCA
This sequence comes from uncultured Collinsella sp., assembly GCA_902494375.1. Lineage (GTDB taxonomy): Bacteria > Actinomycetota > Coriobacteriia > Coriobacteriales > Coriobacteriaceae > Collinsella. Next base: position 845 of record CABUTL010000014.1, on the reverse strand, counting down.
ACAGCCCTACGCAACTACACCCTGGGTAGCGCCTATGCGGCGGGCGACGAGCAAAACCTCGGCAGCTTGGAGCCCGGCAAGTACGCCGACCTGGTAGTCCTGGACCAAAACCCGCTCACCATCGACCCCCAAGAGCTCCAGGCCACTAAGGTTCAGGCCACCTACCTGGCAGGCAACTTGATTTACGAGCGCTGACGTTCATACCGCACCGTTAAACGCGGCTCGGGCAGTCTATTTTGGGATGGCGCCCGAGCCGCGTTTGCGTTTTGGTGGGGATCCGCCATGAGCGTCCCTGCTCTGTTGGATTTGGGTGCGGGGCGGAGGTGCTGCTGCCCCGCGCTCAATTTGGACACCAGCAATGCTATCTCTTGGTGTTTTGCATACTTCCCATTACAGATTGCATAAAAAGGCTGGGATGTCCTTCCTGATCCTGATGTACCCCCGCCCGTGCCGTGCAAAAAACGGAGTATTCAGCACCGCGAGCTCTGCCGGTGCCGCTGCGGCTGAGTAACGTTGCGAAGATTGACGTCATTTTGGGCTCCGGTACGGCGCGAAGCATGCCTTTTTGTCCTGGCGGGGTTTGTCTGCCGACTCAAATCGCCGGTCGAAGGCGTCCTTGGGACCAATATGGTGTGTCCGGCGTGTATGCAGCCGTCCTGGCTTGCTGAATACTCCCAAAAATGCACGGCGCTCCCCAGGGGACCCGTGCGCGCAGCGAAAACCATGCCCATGTCGCTATCCGCATCGCCATTTTGCTGCACTGACTTTTCTGAATGCCGGGCTCGAATTAGTTAACCTGCCTCCCGTGTGGCTCCGGAGGGGCGGGGCATAAGGTTTATCGCGAG
>CABUTL010000013.1 GCA_902494375.1 uncultured Collinsella sp. | reverse complement strand
TCCCATGCGGATGGCCGCCTTTTTTACGTAAGGAGTCGCTTTGATGGACAAGGCTGCATCTACCGGCCATTCTGACCGCTGCCGCATCGTCGTCGATACCTGCTGCGACTTTAGCCCCGAGGTCGCCGCGAACCTCGATGTCGATATCCTGGGTTTCCCCTTCATTATCGATGGCGAGGAGCGCACGGACGATATCTGGTCGAGCATGAGCCCTAAGGAGTTCTACGACCGCATGCGCGCCGGCGCCCGCGTGTCCACCTCGGCTGTGTCGCTCGGTCGCTATATCGAGTTCTTTACCGAGTGCGCCAAAGAGGGCACGCCCACGGTCTACCTGTGCTTTACCTCGGCGCTGTCGTCGAGCTACAACTCTGCGTGCCAGGCGGCAGATGCCGTGCGCGCCGAGTATCCCAACTTTGAGCTCTACGTGGTCGACAACGCCCTGCCCTGCGCGACCGGCGCGCTCTTGGCGCTCGAGGCCGTGCGCCAGCGTTCGGCGGGACTGACTGCCAAGCAGCTGGTCGATTGGGCAAACGAGGCAAAGACCTACGTCCACGGCTACTTTACGCTCGAGAGCTTCGACGCACTAGCTGCCGGCGGCCGCATTCCGCCCGCGGCGGCACAGCTCACGGCAAAGCTCGACGTCAAACCCGAGCTGTCCTACGACCTGGCCGGCTCGCTGTCGCTGATCGGCGTCAACCGCGGCCGCAAGAAGGCGCTCAAGTCCATCCTCAAGTCGTTCCGCGAGAACTACGTGCCCGATCGCACCATGCCCATCGCCATCATGACGGCCGATGCCGAGAAGGACGGTGATTGGCTCGAGGCCGCCATCCGCAAGGAGGAAGGCTGCGCCGACGTCACCATCATCCGTAGTTCCGTCGGTCCCACCATCGGCTCGCACGTGGGCCCCGGCATGGTGGCTTGCGCGTTTTGGGGCAAGAACCGTGCCGAGAAAGCCTCGCTTTCCGACCGCATCGCGCGCCGTGTGCGCGGTGAGTAGACAGGCGCTGCGGCTGCAAGTGCCCTCAAGTCACGGCCGAAACGCTGGCACTGAGTATTCACCCTGGTAACAACACCCAACCCAAAAGGAAAGGTTTCATGGCAAACAAGCTCTCCGTCGCATTTATCGGCACCGGAATCATGGGTGCCCCCATCGCCGGCCACATCCTGGACGCCGGCTATCCCGTCACGGTCAACAACCGCACCAAGTCCAGGGCCGCAGCGCTTATCGAGCGCGGTGCCGCCTGGGCCGATACGCCGGCCGATGCCGTGGCGAACGCCGATGTCGTCTTTACCATGGTGGGCTATCCCTCCGAGGTCGAGGAGCTCTACCTGGCGGGCGACGGCCTGCTTGCGTGCACTAAGCCCGGCGCGGTCTTGATCGACCTCACCACGAGTTCGCCCGAGCTCGCCCGTGACATTGCCGAGGCCGCCCAGGTTTCTGGTCGCATGGCATTTGACTGCCCCGTCACCGGCGGCGAGTCGGGTGCTATCGCCGGCACGCTCACGGCCATCGTGGGCGCTACCGAGAACGACATCGCGCCGGTCCGCGATATCCTTTCCACCTTTGCGGCAAACATCTGCTGCTTCGACGGCGCCGGCAAGGGCCAGGCTGCCAAGCTCGCCAATCAGGTGTCGCTGGGCGCCTGCATGGTCGGCATGGCGGACGCCATGGCATTTGCCGAGCTGAGCGGCCTTGACCTGGAGAAGACCCGTCAGATGATCCTGGGCGGCACCGGTAAGTCCGGCGCCATGGAGAGCCTGGCGCCCAAGGCGCTCGACGGCGACTACAAGCCCGGCTTTATGGTCGAGCACTTCATTAAGGACCTGCGCCTGGCGCTCGCTTACGCCGACGATCGCGAGCTCGCGCTGCCCGGTGCCGACGTGGCCTTTACGCTCTACGACATGCTCGACGCCATCGGTGGCGCCAAGCTGGGTACCCAGGCCATCACGGTACTCTATAAGGAGGAGGCCGACGCCATTGCCGCCGGTCTGGACTGGTCGCAGTATCATCCCGAGGAGCACGGTGCTCACGAGGAAGGCTGCGGTTGCGGCGAGCACGGCGACGACCACGAGTGCGGTTGTGGCCACCACCATGGCGAGGACCACGAGTGCTGCGGCGGCCACGGCCATGACGACGGCCACGAGTGCTGCTGCGGCCACCATCACGGGGAGTAGCGCCCATGAGCTGGACGTTCGTGGTGCTTGCGCTGGTGCTCTTTATCTTTGCGATTTACATCGGCTTTTTGTGCGGCCAGTGGGCGTGCGAAAAGCGCGTCATCACCAAGCGCGACTACTGGATCGCCAATTTTGCAGGTGCGGCGGCAGTCGTCCTGCTAACCTGGGTGTTTTCGCTGTTCCCGCTGGTGCAGTTTGCGCCGATCGGCTGGCTCGGCGGCTTTATCGCCGGCCTTAAGATGAGCTTTGGCGAGTCCGTCGGCCCGTGGCGCAAGCACGACGAGGTCTTTAACGTCAACAAGGCACACCGCGCCGCCGCCGATGCGGGCGACGCCGAGGAGCGCCGCCGCGCGCGTCACAATGGTGCAGCCGACCGACAGCTCATCTCGGTCACCGATGACAGCAAGGGTGCTGGCAAGCACGCTAAGAAATAGTAAGAAGAGGTAACTATGGCAGAAAACAAGGAAGAACAGCTCACCGATGAGGAGCTGGCACAGCTTCAGCTGGCAGAGGAGAACGAGAACGCCGTCGACCGTCTGGTCAAGGAGCTCGGCTGCCCCACGCGCCGCATCCGTCAGTTTGCCGCCCGCGTGCTGCACCTGCTTGCCGAGCGCGATCCGCAGCGCGTCGTGCCCTGCGTGCCCGCGCTGATCGAGGCACTTGACCGCCCCGAGGCTCAGACCCGCTGGGAGGCCCTCGATGCCCTTGCGGCGCTCGCCACCACCTGCCCCGAGCAGCTGGGCGATGCCTTTGAGGGCGCCGAGACCGCGCTGTTCGACGAGATTTCCTCCACGCTGCGCTATGCCGCCTTCCGCCTGCTGTGCGTGTGGGGTGCCACGAGCGTCGAGCGTTCGCGCGAGGCTTGGCCCATCCTAGACGAGGCTATCCAGTGCTACCACGGCGACCTCGAGTATCGCGACATGCTCGGTTGCCTGTACGAGTTTGGCCAGGGCGAGATCGACGCCGAGGTCGCCGAGAAGCTTGCGCTGCGCCTTAAGTTCGATGCCGAGAACGGCAAGGGCAGCTATCTCAAGGCCCGTTCGAGCGAGATTTGCGAAATGCTTGTTAAACGTTTTGGCCTGGATCTCTCCAAAAAGAAGAAGCGTGCTAGCGTTAAAAAATCTGACGACGCCGAAGACGAGGAGTAACAGATTATGGCGCACGATGTAGTCCTGATTCCCGGTGACGGTATCGGTCCCGAGATTACGCAGGCCATGCGCCGCGTGGTCGAGGCCACCGGTGTCCAGATCAACTGGAACGTCCAGGAGGCCGGCGCCGGCGTCATGGACGAGTTTGGCACTCCGCTGCCCCAGCACGTGCTCGACGCGGTCGCCGAGACCAAGGTTGCTATCAAAGGCCCCATCACCACGCCGGTCGGCACGGGTTTCCGCAGCGTTAACGTCGCCCTGCGCAAGCACTTCGACCTGTACGCCTGCGTGCGACCTTGCCTGTCGCAGCCGGGCGACGGCTCGCGCTTCCGCGATGTCGACCTGGTCATCGTGCGCGAGAACACCGAGGACCTCTACGCCGGCATCGAGTTCGATGAGGGCGCTGCCGAGGTCGAGGAGCTCTCGCAGCTCGTCGAGCGCTCGGGTCAGAAGACCTTCGCCGCTGATTCCGCCATCTCAATCAAGCCCATCTCCATCGCCAAGAGCCGCCGCATTGTGGAGTATGCCTTTGAGTATGCCCGCCGCTGCGGCCGCAAAAAGGTGACGGCCGTGCATAAGGCAAACATCATGAAGGCGACCGACGGCCTGTTCCTGCGCGTGGCGCGCGAGGTGGCCGCCAACTATCCCGATATCGAGTTCAACGACAAGATCGTCGACGCCACCTGCATGGGTCTGGTCCAGAACCCCAACGACTTCGATGTCCTGGTGCTGCCCAACCTGTACGGCGACATCGTGAGCGACCTGTGCGCCGGCCTGGTGGGCGGCTTAGGGATGGCTCCGGGTTCCAACATCGGTGCCGACTGCGCTATCTTCGAGGCAACGCACGGCTCCGCGCCCGATATCGCTGGCCAGGATATCGCCAACCCCACGGCCGAGATTCTGTCTGCTGCGATGATGCTCGATCACCTAGGCGAGAACGACCCTGCCAATCGCATTCGCGCCGCCGTATCTGCCACGCTTGACGAGGGCGAGCAGGTTACCGGCGACGTTCGTCGTGCCCAGACCGGCTCCGTTGAGGGCGCTGTGGGCACGCAAGCCTTTGCCGATGCCGTTATCGCGCACCTGGCCTAAGGTATGCACGCTGCAAACGCCTAAATAGTACTTAAGTGTTTGCGTATAACCTGAGAATCAATACGCCCGGCGCTCTGTCGGGCGTATTCTATTGCGGACTATGTTTCCTAACAAGGAGTAACTGATATGGGTCTGATTCAAAAGAAGGACGAGAAGGACGAGATCGACGGCATCCAGATCATCGAGCGCGGCGAAGGCCCCGACGGTGACGAGGACGAGAAGATCGACCTGGTCGCCGGTACGTCTGCCGAGCACATTGCCGCCGGTACGACGGCCGAGGAGGAGGACGCCCGCCTGGAGGCTCAGATTGCCGCGGATGCCGCCGACGAGAATCTGATGCCCGAGGAGCAGGATGAGGTCAACGACTCCGACGTGGACGACCATGCATCCAAGCACAAGAAGACGATGGTTGCCGCCTTTGTGGTTGCAGTCGTGATCGCTGCGGTGGTCGGCTTCTTTATCGGCAATGGCGGCTTTGGCAGCAAGGGCGTCGGCTCGGCGACCCTCACCGAGGACCAGCTCGATTCGACCGTTGCAAGCTACAGCTACAACGGCAAGAAGAGCGACATCACCGCGCGCGAGGCCATCGAGAGCCAGTACAGCCTTGATACCGTCAAGGATAGCGATGGCAACTACACCGCTCCTTCTGCCGACGTTATCCTGTCCTACGTGCGCAACAAGATCCTGCTCGACGCCGCCGAGGACGAGGGCATCACCGTCTCTTCTAAGGAGATGAAGAAGTACGCCGAGGATTCCATCGGCACTTCGGACTACAAGACCATGGCCACGCAGTATGGCGTGTCCAAGGACCAGGCCAAGCAGATCGTCCGCCAGTCCGCGACGTTGCAGAAGCTCTACAAGAAGAAGGTCGGCGACAGCTCCGCAAGCATGCCGACCGCCCCGACCGAGCCTGCTGACGGCAACGAGGAGACCGCGAGCAAGGACTACGCCGACTACATCATCAACCTTGCCGGCGACGAGTGGGATAGCGAGAAGGGCGCCTGGAAGGATGCCGACAGCACCTATGCCAAGGCCTTTGCCGATGATGCCTTTACGGCCGATAGCGCCACCTATAAGCAGGCCATGACCGCCTATTACACCGCCTACCAGCAGTATTCCTCGCAGGCTTCGAGTGCCAGCTCCAAGTGGACCGAGTATGCTAACGGCCTCTACGCCAAGGCCAATATCAGCATCTACGGCCTGTTTGCGTAAAGATTGCCTGAGCCTTCGAGTACGAAGCCGAAATATCTGATGGAGCCCCCTAGAACGGACATCGTTCTAGGGGGCTTTTTGCGTTGTAGGGAAGGGCGGGGAAGAGGGTGGTAGGGGAGAGGTTATATACAAATTCTTGGAGACTTTATTCATGTAAAGTGAAAACGATTTCGGCCAAACTGGTAGTAACAATGTGGTACCACTGTTCATCTGGTAGTAACCAATTTTGATTCGAAATCGAATGGAAATTGCTAAAAATTAGTTTGGTGATGAAAGAAACGCAACACGCCTACCTGCGTAAATTACCGTTTACGGGCCAAAACTAACCGTTTGGCAACGAAATAATAATTTGAACGAAATGTGGTGGACGTTTGAATTGAGTGTGTGCTACCGTACATACCAGCAACCCCAAATAGGGACTGGGTTGTCTAAGTTTGCGCACCAATGCCGGCAAGCGGAGAAGCCGGTATGCACAAGGCGCGGACATGGAACTCGTTGGTGAACAACGAAAGAAAGGTTGGAGGAGATACCATATGATGAAGTACCTCCAGAAGCTCGGCAAAGCGCTGATGCTTCCCGTCGCGGCGCTTCCCGTCGCAGGTATTCTTATGGGCGTGGGCTACCTGCTCGCTCCCGCAGTCATGGGTGCTGCCGGTGACACTACCGGTTTTGCCTATACCGCCGGTTTCCTGCTCATCAAGGCAGGCGGCGCTCTTATCGATAACATGGCCTGGCTGTTCGCAGTCGGCGCCGCTGTCGGCCTTGCCGACGATCACGATGGCACCGCTGGCCTCGCTGGCCTCGTCGCCTTCCTGATGATCCAGCAGCTCCTGAACCCCGCTGTTGTTGGTACCATTCGTGGTATGGACGCCGATGCTCAGACCGCTTGGCTTGCCACGACCGAGGGCATCGCGTTCTCCAAGATCGCTGGTAACTCCTTCATCGGCATCCTGTCCGCCGTCATCGGTGGCACTTGCTACAACAAGTTCAAGGACACCCGTCTTCCTGACTGGCTGGCCTTCTTCTCTGGCAAGCGCTGTGTTGCCATCATGACCGCCGTCATCTGCATCGTCGTCTCCGTCGTCCTGCTCTTTGCTTGGCCCCTCATCTTCGGTGCGCTCGTCGCTCTGGGCGAGGGTATCGCTGCTATGGGTGGCATCGGCGCTGGCATCTACGCCTTCCTCAACCGCCTGCTCATCCCGACCGGTCTGCACCACGCACTCAACAACGTGTTCTGGTTCGACACCATCGGCCTTGGCGACCTGACCCACTTCTGGGCTGGCGAGACCTCCGCTGACGTCAAGTGGAGCCTCGGTATGTACATGTCCGGCTTCTTCCCCTGCATGATGTTCGGTATCCCGGGCGCTGCCCTGGCTATGGTTCAGACCGCTAAGAACAAGAAGGCTGCTATCGGCCTGGTTGTCTCCGCTGCTATCTGCGCCTTCGTCTGCGGCGTCACCGAGCCCTTCGAGTTCGGCTTCATGTTCCTGTGCTTCCCGCTCTACGTCGTGTACGCTGCCCTGTACGGCATCTTCACCATCGTCACCTACTATGTTGGTTTCCGTGCTGGCTTCTGCTTCTCCGCTGGTGCTACCGACCTCCTGTTCTCCTCTAGCCTCCCGGCTGCCGCCAACACCTGGATGATCATCCCGCTGGGCATCGCTGCCTTCGTGGTCTTCTACCTCGTGTTCCGCTTCGCCATCACCAAGTTCAACCTCATGACCCCTGGTCGCGAGGATGAGGATGTCGAGGAGACCTCCGCTTCCGCCGCTGCTGGCGACGACAAGTTCGCCGCTCTGGCCGCCGCTGTTCTTGCTGCCGTCGGTGGCAAGGAGAACGTCAAGACCGTTGACTGCTGCGCTACTCGTCTGCGCTTCGAGCTCGGCGATTCCGCTCTGGTCGACGAGGCTGCCTGCAAGAAGGCCGGCGCTCTGGGTGTCATGAAGATGGACAAGGGTGCTACCCAGGTCATCATCGGCACGCAGGTCCAGGCTGTTGCCGAGGAGCTCAAGAAGCTTCTCTAAGCCTTAAAGACGTATCTGTCTTGCAAAGGGTCGTCCCGTTCCGCGGGGGCGGCCCTTTTTGCTACCTCGATACCTGATGTAGCGTTGTAATTGGTATTACAGTGCGCAGGCTATCAACCGGCAAACAATATTGAAATATGCTGGTTGACCTGCTGTTATTCCAATAAAACTGCTATAGTACGTGGTGTCTGGTTACAACCAATTTCGAGTCATTTATCCGGCAGGTATCATTATGGCAATGGGAGCGCGCAAACAACCTTTGTACGATCAGCTCGTCGATTTGCTGACCGATAAAATCGATCACGAGCTTCGACCCGGCGACTATTTGCCGTCCGAGCGTGACTTGTCGGAGCGCTACGGGCTCTCGCGTACGACGGTTCGCCTTGCCCTGCAGGAGCTTGAGCGCCTAGGCTTGGTGGTTCGTCAGCGCGGCCGTGGAACCATGGTGTGCGACCGCTCTCTGCAAACGGCAAACCTCTCGCAAATCTATAGCTTTACCGAGCAGATGAAGGCGATCGGCCGTGTGCCCAAGACGACGATTCTTGAGTTTACCGAGGTCGAGGCTGATAAGAATATTGCCGTAGAGATGAACGCGCGTCTGGGCGAGCGTCTGTACAAGATCAAGCGCCTGCGTATTGCCGATGGTGTGCCGCTGATGATTGAGTGTACATATCTGCCGAGTCGCAAGTTCTTTGCGCTTAAGCGCCCCATGATCGAGAACAAATCGCTGTACGACATGATCGAGCAGGACTTTCACGAGAAAGTTCGCGTGGCAGAGGAGGAATTCTACGCGAGTATTGCCCGCCATTCCGACGCACGTTTGCTCGAGATTGCCGAAGGCGCACCGGTCCTGGATTTGATTCGTACCACATATGACATGAACAACGAGGTTATCGAGTATACGCGTTCGGTTGCGCGCGCCGACCAGTTTAAGTACAAGGTCTACCACAACCGCGCAGTCTAGAGTTATTGGGTATAAACGGCTTGGCGTGTTTTGCGGCGGGTGCAAAATGTGCCAAGCGCAAGAAGGCAACGAACAATCGCTCGAATTAACAATGCAGTGGTTTTTGATCCGCCCTAAAACGCACTGCGGGTACGGGAGCATAGATGAGCACGTATGCTATCAAGGCCGACAAGTTCTTTTTGCCGGCGGGGCCGCAGCTGGGCGGCTACCTCATGGTCGAAGATGGCGTCTTTGGCGCTTGGCAGGCCGATGAGCCCGCTTGCGAGGTCAAAGATTATTCTGGTACATGGATTGCGCCGGGCATGGTGGACACCCACATTCATGGTTTCTATAACCATGCTACGACCGATAACGATGCCGAGGGTATCAACATCAGCTCGACCGAGCTCGCTCGTCGTGGTACCACCAGCTGGCTGCCTACGACCTTTACCGACGGCGTAGAACAGATCAAGGAGGCCTGCGCTGCCATTGCACAGGCGGACGAAGAGCGCGGACCTGAGTTCTGCGGTGCTCGTATTCAGGGCATCTACCTGGAGGGTCCGTTCTTTACCATGAAGCATGTGGGTGCCCAGAACCCTGCTTATCTGATCGACCCGTCCGAGAAAGTTTTTGACGAGTGGCAGGAGGCCGCCGGCGGTCGTATCGTCAAGAGCGCCATGGCGGCCGAGCGCGATGGCGCTGCCGCTTACGCTGCGGCTCTGAGCGCAAAGGGCGTCGTGACCTGTATTGGCCACTCCGATGCCACCTATGATGAGTGCGCCGCCGCCATCAATGCTGGCGCCAGCTGCTTTACGCATACCTACAACGGCCAGCGTGGTCTGCATCACCGTGAGCCCGGTGTCGTGGGCGCTGCCATGTCCACGCCCGAGACCTATGCCGAGATCATTTGCGACGGCAAACACGTGAACCCTGCTGCTATCAAGGCACTGCTGCAGGCCAAGGGCTGGCAGCACACGGTGCTGATCACCGATTGCCTGGGTTGCGGCGGCATGCCCGAGGGCAAGTACACCAGCGGCGGCATGGACGTCATTATGAAGGACAACCTTTGCTGGCTCGCCGATGGCTCTGCTATCGCCGGTTCGGTGCTCACGCTCGCACAGGGCGTCAAGAACATCGTCGACTGGGGTCTTGCGAGCGCCGATATCGCCATTCGCATGGCGACCGAGGTGCCCGCGCGTTCTGCTCACGTCGAGGATAAATGTGGCAGCATTATGCCTGGCCGCGATGCCGATTTTGTCGTGTTCAATCCCGACCTTACCCTGGTCGAGACGTATGTGGGTGGCAACAGCGTCGGTAATGCGTTTGCCGAGTAGCTGCCAAAGAAACGATCCGAGAGGGGATTTAGATGATTTACGGTGCATTGGGCGATATCGAGGAGTACCGCGGAATGCTCAAGGGTCTCGACGTGCTGATCGACTGGCTCGAGGAGAACGACCCGGCGCAGCTCGAGGTCGGCAGCCATCCGATTCTGGGCGACAAGGTCTTTGCGAACGTCATGGCTCCCACGACGCGTCCGGAGGCTGAGGCTCACTATGAGACGCATCAGCGCTATCACGACCTGCAGATCGATGTCGAGGGTCGCGAGGCCTTTAAGGTTGCCACGGGCAGCCTGACGCTGGTCCAGGAGTTTGACGAGAAGGACGACTACGACCTGGTTGATTCCGACGCCTCGATCGCCGGCGATCTTGCCGACGACAAGTTCGCGCTGTTCGTTGCCGGCGAGCCTCACATGCCCACGCTCGAGTTCCCGGGCGATGGCGCACAGCCGGTCAAGAAGATCTGCTTTAAGCTGCTTGCAGACGCTTACTGGGAGGAGTAACGCACTGCTCGGCTGAGCTGCTCGTCTGATGACGTGATTCCATTGAGGAGCGCGCTTGAGCCCCGTTAATCGCGGTTCCCTTGGGGATTGCGGTTGGCGGGGCTTTTTTGTTGAGTAGGGGAGTTGCCGGCGGCGTTTTGCTTGGATTTATTTGCGAAGAACATCGGCTAGCCGCAGGATTGAAATCATCGACCGATAAGTGAGTTCCACTTTTTCGCCCGCAAGCAGTCGTTTCGAGCCAATCTCATCTAGCCCCACAAGCCGAGAAAACAGCGGGCCGCTCATCGTGCCATCGTCAATTGATTCCCTTATGGTCTTCAAAACGTCCGTATCATGAAGCGATGCCGAGCTGTAGGGGGCAACACGAGCGGAACTCTCAATTAACGACGAGACAAAAGGATGGAGATGCTTTGGACATAGTCCATCAAACACCACATCCCCATTGTCGTTCGAGCCGACCAGGCGCCAAGTATAATGATCGACCCAGTCATCTCCGTCATATATGGCGTCCATGAGCAACTTCCCGTCTAGAGAGAGAAACCTATTTGGACATCGGGGCGCAAGACCGCAATCCATATCGGGCCTGCAGCAGCTCCAACCCAACGCACCACATAGGTTCCCTTTCGTACATGTGTATCAATCTGCCCCGAAATGCCGGTGAATGCAATTCCAGACCCGTTTGTCGGATAGCAATCGACGTATTTTTGTTTTCCGCTCACAACCTTGTATAGATATATCGTTCCAGCAAAAGAGAAGGTATGGTGACTATTTTAGATCTATATGGCCAATTCGAGCCCTCGCCATGGCAATTGTTGCAGCTGGGTTTCTTTTCATTAAAATTTCACTTTGGTAAATCCCCGCCCCTAAGCATTAAACCCGAAGTCCACCGAGTGGGCGAATTCCGGCGGATGTGCGCCTGAAATCGGTAACAAAAAAGCCGCCCGAAGGCGGCTATCTTGTGCAATGGAGCCAGCGACCGGGCTCGAACCGGTGACCCCCGCTTTACGAGAGCGGTGCTCTACCAACTGAGCTACGCTGGCGGCCATGTGGTGACGCAACTGAGGCGTCAACGGCTGTCTATGATACGGGACATCGCACATCCGCGCAAGTGTTCTGACGGCTTTTCTCACTTTAAATGCACTAATATTGGAGACGTGATGTCTTGCTCTTACGGGTCTCAAGCAGAATGGGGCAGTGATGATTCAACCCAAGATTCTTCTCACGCGCATCGATGATCGGTTTATTTACGGGCAAGACGTTGAGCTGTGGAATGAGGCGGTTGGTTCCAACCTCGTCCTGATCGTTAACGACGAGATTGCGGCGGATTCGCGCAAGTGGGCGCCTATGAGGGTCGCGGTGCCCGAGGGCGTGTGGACACGGTTTTTCTCGGTGCAAAGGGCCATCGACATCATTCATACCGCAACGCCGCGCCAATTGATTCTGATCATGGTGGCCTCACCCGCCGATGCACTCGCGCTGGTTAAGGGTGGCGTGCCGATCACCAAGATCAGCATTGGCCATATGCAGACAGGGGAGGGCAAGCGCCCCATAACGCCTGCCGTTGCCGTAGACGACGCAGATGTCGCCGCCTTTAAAGAGCTGCAAAAGCTCGGCATAGAGCTAGAAATCCGCTACCTCCCCAGCTCCAATCCCGACCCCATCGGCAATCTGTTCAACTGATCCCTTGGGGACGGAGAAAAACGAATCATTTTGCCCTTGCGAGGGACGCGCGCGATGCTGCCTGTCAAAAACAATGCCCATTTACTACGTTTGATCGGCTATCGCCGAGCATGTCGAATTTGAGAAAAACAAAACCGCAGGTAGACGGCTCGCGCATTTAGCAAAAACCGGTGCATGGTCGAGCATCCCGGGCTAAACGTAGTAAATGGGCATAGTTTTGATATGTCACTCATACAGTCACAGCGAAAAAGAGCCCAAAAGATGAAAAAACGCCCGTCGGCGGTGGTGCCGGCGGGCGTTGCTGTGCGATATGTTGCGTTGTGGGCTTAGTGCCTCATAAAGTGGTACTCAATCACATTGCTGTAGGGATGACCCGGGCCCACAATGCCCTGCGGGAACAGCGGCTGGTGCGGCGTGTCGGGGTACATCTCGGCCTCAAGGGCAAAGCCGGCGCCCCAGCCATAGTTAGCATCGTCCTTGGCGTGCTCGTCGCCCAGCCAGTTGCCGGTGTAGAGCTGCACACCCGGGGCGGTGGTGTAGTAGTCCAGCTCACGACCGGTCCACATCTCCTCGACGTGCATCGCGCGGCGCAGATTACGGCCGTACTGATAGCCATCGATGCACAGGCAGTGGTCATAGCCACGGGCCTGCTTAATCTGCGGGTCGTCGGCTTCCATGCCGGGCGCGACGGGGCGCAGCTCGCGAAAGTCAAACGGCGTGCCTTCGACCGGAGCGATCTCGCCGGTGGGAATGTTCTGCTCATTGATGGGCAGGTAGTGGGCAGCGTTAGCAACAAAGAAGTGCTCACAGTCCATGCCGGCGTTGTGGCCGGCAAGGTTAAAGTACGTGTGGTTGGTCATGGACACGTACGTGGCGCGGTCGCTCTCACAGCCATATTCGATACGGAAGCAACCGGTGCGCGTTACGGTAAACACGGCCGTAAACGTGCGGTTGCCGGGCAGGCCCAGCTCGCCATCCTTAAGCGAGGTGGTCATGCGCACGGCATTGTGGACCTCGTCGAGCTCAACATCCCATACGCGCTTGTGCAGACCATGCTCAAGATCGCTGTGCAGGTTGTTGGCGCCTTCGTTGGCCGGCATATGCCAGTCCGTGCCGGCGATGGTGATCGTGGCACCTGCAGTGCGGTTGGCCACAGGTCCGATGGTCGCACCAAAGCAGGCGGGGTTGTCAAAGTAATCCTCGAGCTTATCGAAGCCCAGCACCACATCGCGCACGTTGCCGGGGATGTCGGGCACGTCGATGCCCAACACGGTGGCGCCATAGTCCATAATGCGAACGCAGATCTCGGGCCCGTTGAGGGTGTAACGATGAACGGGGGTACCGCACGGCGCGGTGCCGAAAAGCTCGGAAGTGATCATTTGGTTCCTAACATCGAGGTATTTCCGACAAACTGTAACGCGAACAGGCGAGATTATCACTACACCCCACTAAAGCAGGGGGTATTTTTCTCAAAAAAGTGATGATTGGAGCTGTGCGGGCGTTCATTTCTGACGCGCGCGAGTCTGATACAATTTGTTCGTTATTGTTTGAATTGACGTGAGCGTGGAACAGCGAGGACTCATCGTGATTAAAGCGGAGCGACAGGATAAGGTTCGGCAGCTGCTCGAGGAACAGGGAACGGTCTCGGTCAAGGAGATTTCGGATGCGTTAGGTGTCTCGGATATGACGATCCGCCGTGACCTTGAGGAGCTTGCGAGCCTGGGCGAGATCGAGCGCGTGCACGGCGGAGCCCGCAGTGCGCAGAGCCGTCCACACGCTATGCTGCGCCATGAGTATTCGCACAGCGAAAAGCGCACAAAGCATGCCGAGGAAAAGTTGCAGATTGCGCGCCGTTCTGTGGAGCTTATCGAGGAGGGCTCGACCATCTTTTTGGGCACGGGCACTACGGTGGAGCAGATGGCCTCGATGCTGCCGGCGTTTCGCCTGCGCATTGTGACCAATTCGCTTTCAGTGTTTAACCTGCTCGAGGCGCGCGAGGACTGCGACCTGTGCCTCGTGGGCGGTATGTATCGCCGCCGCACTGCAGCCTTTGTGGGCCCCATGGCCGAGGATACCCTGCGCGCGCTGGGAATCGACGCAGCCTATATCGGCGCCAACGGCATTTTGGACGGCGACGTGTCCACGTCTAACATGGAAGAGGGCCGCATCCAGCAGCTCGCCTTTAGCAAGGCCGACTCGCGCTATCTGATCGCCGACTCCAGCAAGATCGGCAAGCGCGACTTCTACACCTTCTGCCGCCTGGACAGCCTGGACGCCGTGGTGTGCGAGCCGGGTATCGCCGCCGAGGACCGCACTGCCATCGAGGAGCACACGCAGGTCATCTGCTAACTAATGCTACAGACGATACTTCTGTCCCTGCCGGCGCGGGGGTACCGCTTTACAATGACGCGTAAAAATTTGCGCGTCATTTTACGTGTCAACGTGACGCGATTTGACGCGCAAATAGGAATTCATGGGCGCTCGGAAGATCGACGGAGTTCGTGAACCTGCAACTTGGTTGGGTAGCGTACGAAGTCCTCCATCGGGACCGAATATGTTTTCGGTATCATATCGGTATCAAATGATACCGAAAGTATGTTCGTAATACCGAAAACTAGAAACCATGCTTCATAACTGCTTGGAAAGTTCGGATTTGACTATCTTATTGTCTTGATCTGTAACAGGTAGACGGTCGAAAGTGGGCTACGTGTTACAGATTGAGATTTTTTGACCGGACTCCTGTTTGTCTCGATCTGTAACATTTAAGACCGAAAATCCCAGTTAGATGTTACAGATCGAGACGAATGATCCGCTCGGGCCCACCAAAAACAAAACGGCCGCATGCGAACCCGTGGAGGGATTCGCATGCGGCCGACAGGGGGTATGCGGCAAAAGTTAGGCCATAAGCAGGCCGGTCTCCGCGACGTTCTTGTACCAGTACGCGCTCGCCTTGGGATAGCGCTTCTGGGTCTCGAAGTCGATGTAGAACAGGCCGTAGCGCTTGTTGTAGCCGTTGGTCCAGGAGAACTGGTCCTGCAGCGACCACACAAAGTAGCCGTCGACGTTCACGCCGCCGTCGATTGCCTTGAGGATCCACGCGAGATGCTGACGCATATAGTCGATGCGAGGAGCGTCGTCGATAAAGCCGTCCTCAAAGTCGTCCTTATAGCCCATGCCGTTCTCGGTGATATAGATCTTCTTGTAGTTGGGGTAATCGTTCTTAATGCGCAGCAGCAGATCGTACAGGCCCTCGGGATAGATGATCCAGTCCCAATCGGTGGTGGGTACGCCTTCGCGCACGCATGACTCGCCCACGCCCTTGAGGAACCAGCGCGAGGAGCCCTTGTCGCCGGTGCCATTGTG
>CABUTL010000012.1 GCA_902494375.1 uncultured Collinsella sp. | reverse complement strand
GCTCGATATGTCCCCGGGCAGCTCCAGAGAGCCCAAATTGTCCTCACGCCTGCTGAATACTCCGTTTTTTGCACATCGGATGGCACCCCACCCCAACATGTCATCGGAAAACAGCGATTCTCGGCGTCCCAAAGAAGCCATATCCGCCACCTCGCGCACGCGACCGTCCTCAATCCGGTACGCACACGTCGCGTATTCGAGCATTGGGCGCGGCTGATGCGTCGCCACAACAACCGTGCAGCCCAGCTCGCGATTCACACGAAACAGCGCGTGCAGAAAATTCTTCTCAGCAACGGGATCGAGCTGAGACGTGGGCTCGTCGAGTAGCAGCACACGCGGACGCAGCGCCAGGACGGCGGCAAGCGACAGCAGCTGCTTGCGACCACCAGAAAGCGTATCGGCATCACGATGAAGCCAGTCCTCCAGACCAAAGAAATAGCTGGTCTCGGCAACACGGCGGCGCATCTCGTCGCGCGACACACCCAGATTCTCTAGGCCAAACGCCATCTCGTGCCACACGGTGTCGCACACAATCTGGTTCTCGGGATCCTGAAACACATAACCCACGCGCTCCGCCGATGCCCGCACGTCCATGTCGGCAACGTTCTCGCCCAGCACGCGCGTATCGCCAGTGCGCTCGCCCGCCGGAGCGATCTCGGGCTTGAGCAGCGAGAGTAGCGTCGATTTGCCCGACCCAGTACCACCAACCAGCAGTGCAAACGCACCTTGGGGAACAGACCAGTCGAGCTCGTCGAGTACCGGCGCCTCAGCCCCGGGGTAGGTAAAGCTCAGGCCCCGCACCTCAATCGCAGGCACATCGGAGCCGCACGCCCCGCCCGTTACCGAGCAGTTATCCAACCGGGTCATCAGCCAAACCTCTTCTCGTCAATCGCGTGCAGCACACAGGGCAACACCATCCAAGCCGCGTACACAATATAGCCAGGCCACGGCGCCGGCACCGAAAGCTGCGGGTAAAACGAATACTGCGTCGTCGCGGTCCACGCCACCGCCACCGCGGCAGCACCAAGCAGCGCGAGCCCGACCAGCACGGCAACGTCGCTGCACCCCAGTCGATACCGCGCATACGTCGTACGACGCGTCGCGGCACCCCACCCGCGCGAGCGCATCGCGTCCGCACGCTCCAGCGAATCTTCCATGCCCCAGCCCATCAACACGCTCGACGCCCGCAAGCGCGAGCGCACGGGGTCGGCCGGCGCGCGGCCCGGCACATCAATCGCATCCTGCACCGCCAACACCGTACGACCGCGGCGCAAAAACTGCGGGATAAGCCTCATGCACATCGAGATCATGAGCGCAATCACCGGTGCGGCATTGCCCAGCAGCGCGAGCACCTTGTCGTATTCGAGCATCGACGCCGCCGCCTCAAACCACAGCACGCTCGCCACAAACAGCCCGCCCATGCACAGACCGTATACCATGCTCTCCAGATACACCGCGCGCATGCCAATACGGAACAGCTCCGTCGAGCCCGAGGCGCTAAACAGCGGATTGAGCACCGCGACGATCAAAATCACCGGCAGCTGCCAGCGGAGTGCGCCCAGCGTGCGGGCAGCCCCACGCGTCGCAAATCCATACGCCAGCCCGCCCGCAAGTGACAGCGCAATCAGTACCGGCTGCATCGAGAACATAGTGAGCCCCAGCGTCAGCACTATATAGAGTGCCGGCACGGCCGGATGCGACATCGAGAATGCCGCGACGGGCTCGCCGCCAAACTCCTCTCGTATGTTGTCCACGGGCACCCCCGTCCCCTCGCTCAAACAACAGCTCCGCAGCACCGCCAACGCCGCACGTACGCAGTGCAAACGCCACGCCGGCGGCGCAAGCCTCAACCGCCGCAAACCAATCGTTACGCGCTCGTCATATGCCTGCGGTATCATATTGCGCCGTGTATCGTTTCCAAACACACGTCTCTATAACGTAACAGGAGATCACATGGACGCAACCGCAATTATCCTCGCTGCCGGCGAGGGCACCCGCATGAAGTCGAACCACTGCAAGGTTTCGCACAAGATCCTGGGTAAGCCCATGGTCCAGTGGATCGTCGACGCTACCATCAAGGCCGGCTGCAGCCGCGTCGTGGTTGTCATCGGCAGCCACGCCGACGAGATGCGCGCCCTCATCGACGGCGCCTACGCCAACAGCGCCACCAAGGTCGAGTGCGTCGAGCAGACCGAGCGTCTGGGCACCGGTCACGCCGTGAAGGTCGCGCTCGAGGCCTGTGGCATCACGCAAGGCCCCGTCGTCGTGCTCAACGGCGACTTGCCGCTCATCACCGCCGACACCGTCGCCAAGTTCGCGCAAACCGTCGCCACCGGCGAGCTCGCCTGCACCGTCATGACCATGACCCCGCCCGATCCTTTTGGCTACGGCCGCATCAAGCTGGGCGCCGATGGTCAGATCGAGCGCATCATCGAGCAGAAGGACTGCACGCCCGAGCAGGCCGCCACGCTGCTGGAGTGCAACGCCGGCTGCTACGCCTTTGACGGCGCGCAGCTCGCCGCCCACATTGACGAGATCGGCAACGACAACGCGCAGTCCGAGTACTATCTGCCCGACATGCTCGAGATCCTCAAAGGCCATGGTCAGGCAGTCTCCATCTTCCACTGCGACGACTACCGCGACGGCCTGGGCGTCAACAGCCGCATCCAGCTCGCACAGCTTACCGCCATTGCGCGCGACCGCATCAACGAGCACTGGATGGCCGAGGGCGTCACGTTCATCGACCCCACGCAGGCTTGGATCGGCCCCGACGCTACCATCGGCCGCGACACCGTCGTATGGCCGCAGACGCACCTGATCGGCCACGTCACCGTGGGCGAGGAGTGCCAGCTTGGCCCCAACAGCCGCCTCACCGACACCACTGTCGGCAGCGGCTGCACCATCGATGAGACCATCGCCATCGAGGCCGTCATCGAGAACGGCGTCGACTGCGGCCCGCGCGCTTACCTGCGCCCGGGCACCCACATGCTCGACGGCTCCAAGGCCGGCACGCACGTGGAGATCAAGAAGTCCACGATCGGCGAGGGCTCAAAGGTGCCGCACCTGTCCTACATCGGCGACACCACCATGGGCTCCGGCGTCAACGTGGGCGCGGGCTCCATCACCTGCAACTACGATGGCGTGCACAAGCACAAGACCGTCATCGGCAAGGACGCCTTCATTGGCTCCGACACCATGATGGTCGCGCCCGCCCAGATCGGCGACGGCGCGCTCGTGGCCGCTGGCTCCGTCATCACCGAGCCGGTCCCGGCAGACGCGCTCGGTCTGGGCCGCGCCCGTCAGGTAAATATTGAGGGCTGGGCCGCCGATTACCGCCGCCGCCTGCACGAGGACGACGAGGTATAACGTTTTACCAAGCACAAAAGGAGCTGCTCCATGGGGGCGGCTCCTTTTTCTATCGTGACCTGCGCAACCGGATGAGTGGTCGGTTCGTGTCCGTTGGCGGTAAAGACGTTATCAGGACCCGATAAACCCCGCCGCGCGGTTACAATGCAACAAGGCATCTATATGGCATTCGATGTATAAAGGAGAAGGGTAATGCCGATTAATGATCCCGAGAAGTCGGAGAATATGCGCAAGTCCATCCGCGTGTATTCCGGTTCCTCCAACCGTCCCCTCGCTCAGAAGATTGCTGAGTACCTTGGGGTCGAGCTTTCGGGCCTTACGCTAAAGCAGTTCGCCAATGGTGAGATTTACGCCCGCTACGACGAGACCGTCCGCGGCGCCGACGTCTTCCTGATTCAGTCCGTGGCCGGCGGCAACGTCAACGACATGCTCATGGAGCTGCTCATCGCCACCGACGCTGCCAAGCGCGCATCCGCCCGCTCCATCACTGCCGTTATCACCCACTACGGCTATGCCCGCCAGGACCGCAAGGCCGGCCCGCGCGAGCCCATCACCGCCCGCCTCGTCGCCAACCTGCTCGAGCGCGCCGGCGTCAACCGCATCATCACCCTCGACCTGCACCAGGGCCAGATCCAGGGCTTCTTCGATATCCCGGTTAACCACCTGTCCGCGCTGCCGCTGTTTGGCCAGTACTACAACGACATGCACTTCGACACCGACAACCTGGTTGTCGTCTCCCCCGATGTGGGCCGCGCCAAGGCCGCCAAGAAGCTGTCCGACATGCTCGGCTGCGACCTGGCCATCGCCCACAAGGGCCGTCCGCGCCACAACGCCGCCGAGGTCATGGGCATCATCGGTGACATCAAGGGCAAGACCTGCATCATCAACGACGACATGATCGACACCGCTGGCACCCTGTGCGCCAACGTCAAGGAGCTCAAGGCTATGGGCGCTGGCGATATCTACGTCTGCGCCACCCACGGCATCTTCTCCGGTCCGGCCATCGAGCGTCTGAACGACGCCCCCATCGTCGAGTGCCTCGTCACCGACGCCATTCCCGTCGAGGTCGGTGGCAAGATCAAGACCATCTCGGTCGCCGAGGAGTTCGCTCAGGCCATCTCCGCCGTTTACCACGAGGAGCCCGTCTCCACGCTCGTCGGCGGCGACTTCGCGCTGTAGTCCAACGCGCATCGCATCATCTTTGATGCTTTTAAAGGGTCGGAAGCTCGCTTCCGACCCTTTTTCTATCCCTCGCCAACCTTCCCTGGACAATTGGTTCAGATACGTATTTTTTAAAGCCCCAAAGGGCCGTTCGGAGCCTTCTGAGCTCCCCGGCGGATGCCATGCCGCCCAAAGCTCATCGTTTTCGAGTACAACCGCCGCATATTTACCCTCAAATCACCCTCGAAGGCCCTTAGAAACGCCTCGAATGCCCGTCGCCTTATACGTATCTGAACTAACTGTCCAGTAGCTATCGTCAACCTTCGCGGCAGAGCTCAATTTCCTGCAATCCCCTCAACCGATTCCACCGATTTCATAACACCCAGCCGTTCATGGCGCACAGCGCCCCGCTGAGCGAAAAGAACGGTATGGCGGTCGCATTCTGCCGCCAACTTAGTACGTTATAGCTATGACGACCGTGATTTCACATTTCTCCGCCCTCCGCGCAATTCGTCGCGCACGACGGGCGTACTCTGCCCTACCCTGGGACTCCGTTGATAGTGAACAGCAAGCACAGGCCTTGGCTAGCTGCATTCCCAATAATGACGCGATAGACTTTGACGCACTTTCGATACTCGACGCCTGGAATGAAGATGATTCCGAACTACTCGATCTTCTCGTTTCAAACGAAGACAACAGACGCCCCGACAAGCGACTTCTTCAGCATATTCTCTCCGCTCCTCTTCCTGAAGGTGCAATTATGCACGTCGAGGCTGACATCTACGCAACGTCTCCTGCCATGACAGCCATGCTTTGTTCCAAAAATGAATCAGTCGCCAAAACCTTGATGCTCCTTATGGAGCTGCTCGGAACCTACTCCCTTCCTCCCGGGGCAACATACCCCATTGCCTATGACGACATCTGGCCCAAGGGCGATGACTACGAAGCGATGGACGACCTCGATTGCCGGGGCGACCAGTCGGCGACCGAACAGCAGAACGAAACCCGCTACGAACAGGCGCACTACAAATGCGAGCCCGCCACGACCATCGAAGATCTCGAGGCGGTCGCGCGCTTCGCCAAAAGTAGCTCATACACCTCGTTTCGCACGGCAGTCAAGCTTGCCCGACCCGGATCTGCATCCCCAGCCGAATCCCTAATGTTAGCCGTTCTCGGAGCGCCCATGCGCTTTGGCGGATTCGGATGTTGCAGCCTGCCCATGGGAGGCCTGCTACTCAACTATCGAATCGACTTCGACACTCTTGCGGTTAACATGTCCTCCGGCATCCCTTACGCCATCTGCGACCTATATTGCCCGGCCGCCGGAGTCGACAACGAATACAACGGAATTGGGCATGAGCTTCAAAACGCTCGCATCCACGATGGCAATCGAAATAATGGACTCAAGGCAATGGGCATCCACGTCCTGGTTATCAATCGCGACCAAATGAAAGACCTTGTTGCACTCGAAGCCTTCGCCCAAACGATGCATCGACTCGCGGGAGTCCGATTCCGATATCGCATCAAGGGCTATCGCAAGCGTCAGGCCGCTTGGCTCAACGCTCTGCGGGCCGGAATCGGCCTTGCGCCGGTCTAAACGGCGAATCACCCGTGCGCCGTCGAACAGGGCTGGACAGTTAGTTCAAATACGTATAAATGGACACATTGAATTAGGCTGTTTTGTAGCTATCTCTATATCATTCGCCCTATTTGAAGGCAGGGTAGACTTCAAAACAGCGTCATATGGACTAACTAAAGTTCCAAAACAACGTATCGGCATCGAATTGAGCACTTCGAGTCCTCAGAACTTATACGTATCTGAGCTAACTGTCCACCTCGGATTTCGACGGCGGCCCAAACGCCCCCAGACAACCTCAATTGCCCTCCATTTGACAGCGGCAACAGGGTCGCTCACCATAGCAGGCGACAAATCAACGAAAGGATGAACATGGCAGCTGCACAGCCGCTTAAGATTCGCATGGTTGCCGGGCTTGGCAACCCTGGCGAGGAATATGCCGAGACCCGCCACAACGCCGGCTTTAAGGCGATCGACGAGCTGGCCCGTCAGGCCGGCGTCACGTACTGGAAAAACCAGGCCGGCGCCGAGGTCGCACTCATCAACATCAACGATCCCGAGGAAGAGGGTGGCAAGCGCCAGATCGTGCTGGTCAAGCCGCAGTCGTATATGAATACCTCGGGCGGACCCATCTCCAAGCTCTGCCGCGAGTACAAGATCAAGGCCGAGGAGCTGCTCGTCATCCACGACGAGCTTGACATTCCCGCCGGTGACGTGCGCGTCAAGGTGGGCGGTGGCCACGCCGGCCACAACGGCCTGCGCTCCATCATCGACAAGATGGGCAGCCGCGACTTTAGCCGTATCCGCACCGGCATCGGCAACCCTCCCGGCAAGATGGCCGTGGCAGACTATGTGCTCAAGCAGCTGCGCGCCCGCGAGGCCGAGAACTTCCAGGACACCTGCGCCCGCGCCGCCGACGCCGCCGGTCTGGCCATCGTGCACGGCGTAATCTACGCCCGCGACCACGTCAACGGCGCCGCCTCCGCCAACGGCAAGCACTAAAACCTACCGTTTAGGGATGTTTATTTTGGCAGGTTTTATCTACAGAAACGCCCCGGTGGCCGCATCGCAATAAACCCCGCGCTGCCATACACGCATAACACCCCAAAGGGGGCCGGCCTCATCACAACCCGAGGCCGGCCCCCTTTGCCGTTTTGCCTGATAAAACCGACCAAAATAAACCTATCCCTATTTGGTAGGTCGAAGTGGATAAACCCTTTTCCCAACCGCCGAAGACACACGTAAACAGCATGTCCATGAGGGTATAATTTGCACCGTATGTCTGCACAACGCCTGTGCGCGTACGGTTTTACTCGGGCTACCGTCCATTTCCGTGGAGGCACGGTTCGGTCGCCCTAACAAGAGAGGGGTTCTATGTATAAGATCCTGGAGAAGACGCAGTTCTCGGAGAAGGTGTTCAAGTTCCGCATCGAGGCGCCCGCAATCGCCAAGCATGCGCACGCTGGACAGTTCCTCATGGTTCGCGCCAACGAGACGGGCGAGCGCGTCCCGTTTACCCTAGCTGGTTGGAACGGTGACGAGGGCTGGGTCGAGTTCATCTTCATGGTGATCGGCAAGACCACCGAGATGCTTTCCACCTACGAGGCCGGCGAGTCGCTGCGCGACGTCGTGGGCCCGCTGGGCGTTCCCACCGAGATGGCTGAGGGCCCCTGCGCCGTCATTGGCGGCGGCGTCGGCCTGGCAATTGCCTTCCCGGTCGCCAAGCACCTGGTCGAGACCGGTCATGAGGTGCACGCCATCATGGGCGCCCGCACCAAGGACCTCCTGCTCATGGAGGATCAGTTCCGCGAGCTCCTCGACGAGGACCACATCCACATCACCACCGACGACGGTTCCTACGGCGAGCAGGGCGTTGTCACCGCTCCGCTGGAGCGTCTGCTGCAGGACAAGGCCGTGAGCCAGGTCTTCTGCGTCGGCCCCGTTCCGATGATGAAGTTCTCGACCCTCACCGCCCAGAAGTACGACACCCCCATCACCGCGTCGCTCAACCCCATCATGGTTGACGGCACCGGTATGTGCGGCTGCTGCCGCGTCGAGGTGGGCGGCGTGACCAAGTTCGCTTGCGTCGACGGCCCCGACTTCGATGCCACCCTGGTCGACTGGGATGACCTTCGTGCCCGCCAGGCCGCTTATCGTTCCGAAGAGGGCGAGTCCCTCAAGGCCTATGAGGAAAAGAGCTGCGCATGCCACTAGTTAACGGTCGTTTCGTTGCCGATATGAAGTCGCCCCGCACCCCCGATAACGAGGAGCCGGCTGCCGAGCGCGCCTGCGACTTCCGCCCCGTCGACAAGGGCTTCACCGAGGAGATGGCGCTGGCCGAGGCCGAGCGCTGCCTCAACTGCAAGAAGCCGTTCTGTGTTGAGGGCTGCCCCGTCAACATCAACATTCCCCGCTTTATCGAGCAGATCCGCGCGAAGGACTTCGGCGGCGCCCTCGATACCATCCGCGAGGACTCCATGCTTCCCGCTATCTGCGGCCGCGTCTGCCCGCAGGAGAACCAGTGCGAGGGCAAGTGCATCCGTGGTAAGAAGTCCGAGCCCGTGGCCATCGGCCAGCTCGAGCGTTTCCTGGGTGATCGCCCCGAGCTCGCCTCCACGCCCAAGATGGCCCCCAAGAACGGCAAGAAGGTCGCCGTCGTCGGCTCCGGCCCGTCCGGCATCACCTGCGCCGGCGAGCTCGCCCGTAACGGCTTTGACGTCACCGTCTTCGAGGCATTCTTCACCGGCGGCGGCGTGCTGGTCTACGGCATCCCCGAGTTCCGTCTGCCCAAGGCGGTCGTCAAGCGCGAGATTGACGGCCTGGAGAACATGGGCGTCAAGTTTGAGTACAACTCCGTCGTGGGCAACATGGCCACGGCCGAGGAGCTGTTCGAGCAGGGCTTCGACGCCATCTACGTGGCGACTGGCGCCGGCCTGCCCAAGTTCCTCAACGTCCCCGGCGAGAACCTGCCCAACGTCTTCTTCGCGAACGAGTACCTCACCCGCGTGAACCTGATGAAGGCCAACAAGTTCCCCGAGTACGACACCCCCACCAAGCACGGCAAGAACGTCGTCGTCTTTGGTGGCGGCAACGTGGCTATGGACGCCGTCCGTACCGCCAAGCGCCTGGGCGCCGAGCACGCCATCATCGCCTACCGTCGTACCGAGGACGAGATGCCCTGCCGTCGCGCCGAACTGCACCATGCCAAGGCCGAGGGCGTCGAGGTTCTGCCGCTCGTCTCCCCGCTCGAGTTTGTCGCCGGCGAGGACGGCTCCGTGTGCGCCGTCAAGGTCCAGAAGATGGAGCTCGGCGAGCCCGACGAGTCCGGCCGTCGTCGCCCGGTGCCCATCGAGGGCGCCATCGAGGAGATTCCTTGCGACGTCGCGATCTCGGCTATCGGTACCAACGCCAACCCCTTCGCAAAGAAGATCGGCGGCAAGATGGAGCTCAACAAGTGGGGCTACATCGTCGCCGACGAGGAGACCGGCCAGACCACCGATCCCCGCATCTGGGCCGGCGGCGACATCGTCACCGGTGCCGCTACGGTCATTCTGGCGATGGGCGCCGGCAAGAAGGCCGCTGCCTCCATCACCAAGAGCCTGCTGGGCGAGTAATCGCCTGCAGCGCTAGCCATCAAACGGCAAAGTCCCCGTCGAGCACACGCCCGGCGGGGACTTTTTTCTATGTCGGCCGCCCCACCACCACGATGGGGACAGGCACCTTTGTGGTGGTTTGGGGCCTGACCGGCCAGTTTGTCTCGATCTGTAACAGGTAGGCCACGTTGAGTCCCGTAGTTGTTACAGATTGAGACATTGTGCGAACGTCCGCTCGTTCATCTCAATCTGTAACATCTAGAGCCGTTTTGGACAGTCTGATGTTACAGATTGAGATTTTGCTAAAGACGAGGATGGGCGCCGCCGCAAAAACCTAGCGCTTGCGACGCTTGGCCGCGGCGATGCCGGCAGCGGCGACGGTCGCACCGGCGATGCCTAGAGCGGCGACCGTCATCGCGGTGGTATCCCCCGTGGTAGCCAGGACAGCATCGCCCTTCTTGGCCTGCGTGGTTTTCTCAACCGTCTTGGCCGTGGTGGTTGTCGTGACCGGTTTAGCCGCGGGTTTGGTCTCGGGCTTCACCTCGGGCTTGGGCTCAGGCTTGACCTCAGGCTGCGGCGCGGGCTTTTCGGGGTCGACCGGAGCCGGCGTGGCCTCGGGCGTAAACGTCAGATCGGTGTTGAGCCACAGAGTGAAGATACAGCCGCTCTCGGGATCAGCTACACTCGCTTCGCCCATCTGGTAGCCGCACTCCTGGCCGTTGATCACCAGCTTGGTGTTGGGCGTAAAGTAGAATCCGCGCGCGGGCTTGAGGTAGATACCGTAGCGATAGGTCACGCCAGGCTTAAAGGCGTCGATGTGGTTCGTGATGTTCTGATCCCAGAACTTCTGAGAGTTTACTTCGCTGCCGTCGCTGCCCGTCCAGAACTCGCACTGGAGAATAGAGTCGGAACCCGCCGGAGTGCCCGCCGTAAAGACCGGCTTATCGCCCGCCTTAAAGGTGGTCGTGGCACCGTTGATCTCGATAACGTCGATGGCACGCCATTCGTCAATCGGCTGCTCGCACAGCATATTGTCAGCATTGGGCGCGAAGACGCCGTTGACGGTCTTGATGTGGTGCACCCAATGGCCGTTGACGTTCATTTCGCAGTCATCGGCCACGGTATTGTCGCCCTTGAGCCTCAGCTCAACGGAATACATGTAGAACTTGCCCTCTTCGAAGTGGTCGATCCTCCTCGCGCCCGTCGGATACTTGGCGGGGTCGGAATACCAGAAGGCAACGGGCTTGAGCTCCGCAGGGTCGCTGCCATCCATCTCTTCCCAGCACTCATAGGCGATCTCATACTTATCGGCATCGGCGGCAGGAATCGTCGCGGTCGCACGCGGCGCCTCGCCGGGCGCGTAGTCGGTTTTCACATCGTTGACGTCCAGGTTATGGATGGCTTCGTTTTCTGACGCAACGAGCGTAATTTCGCTATTGATGACGTAGCGGAGGTAATAATCGTACCTGGTTTCGTTGAGGATAGTCGAGCTGCCTTCATAGTCAGTTCCGGTATACTCCAGTGCCGTGCCAATATAGAGAGCCTCATTGCGCGTGAGTCGATACGAGCCGCCTGCCGCGCCACCCGTAAAGGTCAGCGTCATCCTCATGTGATCGCCAACAGGCTCAAAGCGGGCCGTCACATCGGACATAGATGCGTCCTGGACTTCAGCCAGGGTGCCCGAAGCAGCATCGGCCCGGTAGTACTTGGTTTCGACAAGTTCGCAGAGCGGCTCATCCGGCATGCCGCCCTCAACATCGGGAAAATCATAGGTATACGACTGGCCCTTTTCGAGTGTGACATTGCTCGGAAGCACGCAGTCCGTGTAGTGGGGAACCACGGTCGTATTGACCCTAACGCCGCTGCCGCCAACAACATCGGTCACGCCACAGGGCATGATGGCGTCGCTTGCCGGAGTGGCGGCGCTGTCGTCGCCAGAAGCGTTTTGCCCAGCGAGCGCCGCACCGCTAGACTCATTGGCGGCATCGGCTGGAATTGTCTGCTGAGGCTCAACGGTGGCTTGCGCCGCCGGAGCAGCACCGGTTGCAGGCGCGGTCGAAGCAGCTGGTGCGGTCGTTGCAGCCGTATCCTCCGCAACCGTCGGCGTCACCGGAGCCGCGGCAACCTCATCCGTCCCAGCGGCGGGATCGGCGCATTCCGTCGCCAGCGCCACGCTCGGCAGCAGCAGCTGGCCGACCATAAGCGCACACGCGCCGGCGCAAGCTATTTTGGCACCCACACAACGCCAAGTACCGTGAGCCAGCGAGCAGGTGCGCTCACGCTGAGTTTGTTTATCGAAGTGCCTTCCGTTCATAACGGCCTCCTTGGTCGTAGGGACATACCACCACAAAGGTGCCTGTCCCCTTTGTGGTGGTCCTGTACCACCAAGATGTGCCAAATGACTCCGTATGCCTAGGTTCGTAGATGCGAACCCAGGCCTCTACCTGCGGTTTAATTCAAAATGATTTCGTTGTCGTCACACGCATCCCAGGGACGCTACAATCGAGGACACGACTATTCCGTCCACCCAAAGGACCGTCCTTGAACCTGAGCAGGCCTAAAATCAACGCGCTTCTGGCACTCGCGCTCTTCACCTTCGTCTTCCTTGCCGCCGAGTTTCGCTTCGACGTCAATATCGGGCTGCTCGCCGGTGCCGAACGCGTTGTGATCGCACAGGGCTTTATTCTGGGCGCGAGTGTACTCGGCTTTATCGGATACGCGCCGCTGCTCGGGCTCGCACAGCGCAAAGGCCGGCCTCAGGCAGTTGTCAGCGCCGCCGTCCCCATCGCCATCTTGGGGTTGACTCAGATTCAGTCCCCCACGAGCCCGCTTGCGCTCGAGATTCTGGGGTGCCTCGCATTCCTCGGACTCGGCCTACTGGGCGCCGCCACTCACCACGCCTTTTCGTTGGCATTCCAGGATGACCCCAAGCTTGCCACCGGTGCGGGAGCAGCCTACGCCGCGGGCATCCTGATGCAGTTCGCCGTCAACCTGCTCAATTGCGGCGGTATCGCAGAGCTCATTGTCCTTGGCACAGCGACTATCGCCATCTCCGCCCTCATCGTCGTTCCCCAAAAGGCTGCTGAGAGCTCCTGCCCCGCCATCAATCCCTTTGTTGAGCCCTCCCATGTCCTCGCCAAACAGGCATGCTGGAGCATCGCGCTCGTCATGATTCTTGCCTGCTTGTTCTCGACCCTCGACAACGTGGTCACGCTCTCCAACGCCCACGGCACCATTGCCGTACAAACATGGCCGCGCCTCTTTTTGGCGGCGAGCGGCCTTGCTGCCGGTCTTATTTTTGATCTTGCCGAGCGCCGCTACATGGGGCTTGTCATGCTCGGCGTCACGGCACTTTCCACCATCTCGATCTTGGCCGTGGAAGCCGGCGCCGACCCCAACTTGGGCCTTGTCGTCTTTTACCTGAGCTCGGGCTTTTTTGTCACGTTCTTTACCGCCACGTTTACGCAGCTGGCGCCGCGCATGCATACGCCCGCACTGTGGGCTGGCATGGGCCGCGCAGCCAACAACGTATGTGCGTTCACCACGTCGGGCATCTCGCTGGCACTTGTGACCTCGGGCAATATCGCCCTCATCATGATCGGCGCGCTCGTTTTGCTCGTCGCGGCTTGCGTGGCATTCGTTGCCGCCGGCCTGTTCCGTCTACCCCAGACCGAGCAGGAGCGCGAACATCAACAGCTTGCCGAGGAAGCACTCGCCGCGCCCACCGTCGAGGAGCAGCGCCAGGCCTTCATCGCCAACCACGCTCTCACCCCGCGCGAAGTCGACGTGCTCATGGCCGTAACCCAAGACGAACGCCCGCTCAAACAGGTCGCCGAGGAGCTTGGAATCTCGATGCGCATGGTGCAGCGCCACCTGAGCTCTATCTACCAAAAGACCGGTACACAGACGCGCGCCGGTCTCACCAAAGCCTTCCCCTCGGCCTAAAACAAAAACCGCCACAAAGGCCCCCCTTTGCGGTGGTTTGAGCGGAGCAGAAGGCCACTCTGCCAGTTTGTCTCAGCCTGTAACAGATAGGCCCCTAAAAGCAGGCTTATTGTTACAGGTCGAGACAGTAAAGGGACACGAAGCGATCCTTCGCAGCAACGACCCTCTAGTAAAGCGACGCGACATATCGGCCAAAGCCTGGCAATGCAAACTCAAAACGTCCTTGTAGAGGCTCTTCAATTACCCCAGCCTCTACCAGACGCTTTTTATACGTTGAAATCGAACCGGAACTCTTCTTAAGCCTCGCTGCCAGCTCTTGCCTGGTCGTCGTCCCAACCGGATTCATTGCACGAAGAAATTCAAGGTCCCCTCGTGAAAGTTCCGCCGCTGTTGAAGCGAAAACTCGCGATTCCAGCTCCTCTTGCGCAAGTTTCGCGCCTCGTTCGACATCCTCAATAGAAACCTCAGAGGCTTGGCGCGAAGCATTCCATGCCCGATACCCCACCAACTGGAACATAAATGGAAAACCATCGATCGCCTTGGCAGCGAGGTCGATCGCCTCATCAGAAATCGTCTTGCCGCCGTCCTCAATCGTTAGTCGAAACGCTTCTTTTACCTCAGTCGGTGAAATTGATCCCAGCGAATGTTGAGCCGCGCGACGAAGAAACGATGTCGATTTTCCCGTCAGCAGCGCCAGCACGCGAAACGGCAGCCCTGCCATAAGCAAAGCTACCTTTTTATTCTCGCTTACAAAGTGCTGGTAGGTAGTAACAAGCTCCGTCATTTGCGCAAACGATGCATCCACTTCGTCAACGGCGATAAGCACCCCGGTGTCAGTCGCTTCAAGCCGAGCAAACAAAGCGTTCATCTTAGTACGCCAGTTAGCGCCCTCAAATTCAACATCGATGTTTTCCCAGCTCATGCTTCCTACGGGGGCAATGCCGACACTGTTCACACGCCTAGAAGCGGGCTTTTCGATCAGATGGGCGGCTGATTCGTTGAGGCGCTGCAAAATGTCTTCGAGCATCCCCTCCGAGGCCGTCACATTCGCTGTAATCCAGCCCTCTTGCTGGGCGCGGTACGACAGATATGCCAAAAGCGCCGTTTTACCTGTACCACGCGCACCATAGAAAACCGAGCAAAGATTGGGATTGGAGTCGTCATTTTCAAACGCCAGCACCATATCATCGATGATTTGCTCACGACCGGCCATATACGCCGGTACACGTCCGAACATCGGCGTGAATGGATTTGCCTGCCTGTACGCCGTCGGTGCCGCCATAAAGCCTCCCTTTAACTCATATAACTTAATTATGCCCCTACTATCTATAATTTATTTGAGTATCTTTGAGTTTTTTGAGCATCCTTGAGTTCTTTGAGCGATCAGCCCCGGCAGAACCAGTTGACTTTCTCTACCTAAAATCAAAACCACCCCTAAAAGGGGTGGTTTGCTCTTAGGGTATAACCCTTGGATTTCCGGCACGCGTCTAAAGGCGCCGGCCCTCACGGGGTTCGGGCCGCACTGCAGATTGACCCGTGACGGGCCGGTCAAACCGGCGCTATTTACGCCCCGGCCCCCTATCGAAGGGGTCCTCGTACTCCTTGACGCTCAGCCGGTCGATCGCGATGTCGGCCTTCTCCTGCTCCCGGATGTACTTCGCGATGGTGGCCTCGTTCAGGCCGACGGTGGACACGTAGTAGCCCTCGGCCCAGAACTTCCTGTTGCCGAACTTGTACTTCATGTTCGCGTGCTTGTCGAATACCATCAGCGAGCTCTTCCCCTTCAGGTAGCCCATCACGCTCGATACGCTGTACTTCGGCGGTATCGCCAGCAGCATGTGGACGTGGTCGGGCATCAGGTGCCCCTCGATGATCTCTATCCCCTTGTACTGGCAGAGCTTCCTGAAGATCTCCCCAAGGTCGGACCTTATTTGGTTGTAGATGACTTTGCGCCTATACTTCGGCGTGAACACGACGTGGTACTTGCACATCCACTTCGTGTGGGAAAGGCTGTAGGCCTTCTGGGCCATGGCGACCACCCCTTCGACTCGAATTCTTGACGGCCTGAACAATCGTCAATATCGGTCGGAGGGGT
>CABUTL010000011.1 GCA_902494375.1 uncultured Collinsella sp. | reverse complement strand
GGGTCACAAGTCCGATGTCGACGTGGTGATTCAGGCCATGCGCGCCAAGCCTGCCTACCTGGGCTGTCTGGGTTCGCGCCGCAAGACGGCCTTTGTGCGTGCCCGCCTGGAGCAGGAAGGCTTTACGCAGGACCAGATCGACGAGTTGCACCTGCCGATCGGCGTTGCCATCGAGGCCGAGGACCCCGAGGAGATCGCCATCTCCATCGCCGCCGAGATGATTCACCTGCGCCGCACCAAACTCGTCCCCCGCAAGCGCTAATCGCATCCCCACCAATTAAGTTGCGGTGAAATACGGATTGTTTAAGCCTGTTAGGCCGCCCAACAGTCCCTATTTCACCGCAACTGCTTTTTGGGATCCATTTGTGCGGGGGAGTTGTGGAGTTGTGCAGGCAGACGAGGTTTTTCTGGAAATACGCTCCCGATGCGCGTATAGTACCGATTGTTTTGTCGGCTCCTGCTGCGTCGAGTCCAAACCGCAAAATGCCATGAGCGGCGCGGATGCAGCCAGGAGGCACGAGGACAACCCATCGTGGCCACGCCCCGTGCTTAAAACCCCAAGAAGGAGTGAACAATGGCAGAAGAGAAGTATGTGCCGCGTCTGAAGACCAAGTACAACAACGAGGTCAAGCAGCAGCTTCAGGACAAGTTCCAGTACGAGAACGTCATGATGATCCCCAAGTTTGAGAAGATCGTCGTGAACATGGGTGTCGGCGAGGCCGCTACCGATTCCAAGGCCATCGACGGTGCCGTGCGCGACCTGCGCGCCATCACCGGCCAGCAGCCGATGATCACCCGTGCCCGCAAGTCCATCGCTACCTTCCGCCTGCGCGCTGGTATGCCGATCGGCTGCAAGGTTACCCTGCGTGGCGACCGCATGTGGGAGTTCTTCGATCGTCTGACCTCCGTCGCGATCCCCCGTATCCGCGACTTCCGCGGCATCTCCGCCAAGAGCTTCGACGGCCGTGGTAACTTCTCCATGGGCGTCACCGAGCAGCTCATCTTCCCCGAGATCGACTTCGACTCCGTCGATCACCAGCGCGGTATGGACATCACTTTCGTGACCACCGCCAACACCGATGAGGAGGCCAAGGCCCTTCTGGACGCCTTCGGTTTCCCGTTCAAGAAATAGGTTCACCTGCCCTATAAGCGCCGTTCCCACAAGGGGGCGGCGCTTGGGGCGAACAATACTCTATGTGAGGAGGATATAAGTGGCTAAGACATCGATGATCGTCAAGTGCAATCGCAAGCAGAAGTTCTCTACTCGTGAGTACACGCGCTGCCA
The DNA here is from genome assembly GCA_902494375.1 of uncultured Collinsella sp. GTDB lineage: Bacteria > Actinomycetota > Coriobacteriia > Coriobacteriales > Coriobacteriaceae > Collinsella. Next base: position 14,456 of record CABUTL010000011.1, on the reverse strand, counting down.
GCGCTGCGGCCGTCCGCACTCTGTGTACCGCAAGTTCGGCCTGTGCCGTGTCTGCTTCCGCGAGCTTGCACTCAAGGGCGAGCTTCCCGGCGTTAAGAAGGCCAGCTGGTAAGTCACTACCAGCGTTTCAAGCATCAGTTTGGAACAGGGAAAACGCGCTAAAAAGGCTTTGCCGTTAAGGGCGGCGAAGAACCAAGAGCACGTGTTCATCAAGAACGAAGGAGAATCTGTATGAACCTTACAGACCCGATCGCAGATATGCTTACGCGCATCCGTAACGCTAACTCTGTGAACAAGGCCACGGTCTCCATGCCGAGCAGCAAGAAGCTCGTCGAGATCGCTCGTGTTCTGCACGAGGAGGGCTACATCGAGGGCTACGATGTCGAGGACACCGTTCCCCAGAAGACTCTGCACATCACGCTTAAGTATGGTCCCAAGAAGGCTAAGGTCATCAACGGCATCCGCCGCATTTCCAAGCCGGGCCTGCGTAAGTACACCGGCGTTGCCGACATGCCCCGCGTCCGCGGTGGCCTTGGTACCGCCATTATTTCCACCAGCCATGGCGTCATGACCGACCGCGATGCTCGCAAGCACAACGTCGGCGGCGAGATCATCGCTTACGTCTGGTAATTCGCTCGGTAGGTAGAAGGAAAGGAGATCACCGTGTCTCGTATCGGTAATAAGCCTGTCCAGATTCCCGCCGGAGTCGAAGTGGCAGTCAACGGCAACAACGTTGTCGTCAAGGGCCCCAAGGGCCAGCTCGAGCTCGATGTCTTTGAGAAGCTCGCTATCAACGTCGAGGACAACGTCCTCACCGTTTCCCGTCCCGACGACGAGCGTGAGACCCGTGCCCGCCACGGCCTCACCCGCGCCCTCATCCACAACATGGTTGTTGGCGTTTCCGAGGGCTTCGAGAAGAAGCTCGAGCTCGCCGGCGTCGGTTACCGCGTGCAGCAGAAGGGCAAGAACCTCGAGTTCTCCCTGGGCTTCTCGCACCCCGTGATCGTCGAGGCTCCCGAGGGCATCACCTTCGAGGTTCCCGACAACACCCACGTGAACGTCAAGGGTATCAACAAGCAGCAGGTCGGTCAGATCGCCGCTGAGATCCGCGGCCATCGTCCTCCCGAGCCTTACAAGGGCAAGGGTATCCACTACGTTGGCGAGCATATCCGCCGCAAGCTGGGTAAGGCCGCCAAGTAGTCGTAACCGACTCACTCGCATAAGACCAGCACCCCGTCAGGTGCTGGCAAGATCAACCTTTTTAGGAGTTTACGTATGAACAAGCATAAGGCGAAGCTGGAAGGCCTCAAGCGTCGTCAGCGTCGTGTTCGCGGCAAGGTCTCGGGTACCTCCGAGCGTCCGCGTCTTCGCGTGACCCGTACTAACGCCAACATCTATGCCCAGATCATCGACGACAGCAAGGGCTCCAGCCTGACGCTCGTCTCTGCCTCGACCCTCGAGGCCGAGTTCAAGGGCACCCACACCTCGAACAAGGAGGCTGCGGAGAAGGTCGGTCAGCTCGTTGGCAAGCGCGCCATCGAGGCCGGCATCACCAAGGTCGCCTTCGATCGCGGTGGCCGTATCTACCATGGCCGCGTCAAGGCCCTCGCCGACGGTGCTCGTGCCGCCGGTCTCGAGTTCTAGGAGGTATGTAGCACATGGCTCGTAATCAGAAGCAGCAGCGCGAGGCCTCCGAGTTCGAGGAGCGCGTCGTTTACATCAACCGCGTGTCGAAGACCGTCAAGGGTGGTCGTCGCATGAGCCTCGTCGCTCTCGTCGTCGTTGGCGACGGTAAGGGCAACGTCGGCGTTGGCATGGGCAAGTCCGCTGAGGTGCCCATGGCCATCTCCAAGGCATCTCTCGATGCCAAGAAGAACATGTTCCACGTGCCGGTGACCGAGCAGGGCACCATCCCGCACGAGGTTCTCGGCCACTTTGGTGCCGGCCGCATCATCATTAAGCCCGCTGTCGAGGGTACCGGCGTTATCGCCGGCGGCGCTGTGCGTCCCCTCTTTGAGCTTGCTGGCATCAAGAACGTCCTGTCCAAGTCCCTCGGTACCGACAACGGCCTCAACATCATCAAGGCTGCCGTCGAGGGCCTCAAGGAGCTCTCCAGCCCTGAGGACGTCGCGGCTCGCCGTGGCCTGACGGTCTCCGAGATGTTCGTCGGTAAGGAGAACTAAGCATGGCTGACACCATCAAGATCAAGCAGGTCCGCAGCACCAACGGTTGCAAGCAGGACCAGGTCCGTACTGTCCGTGCCCTCGGTCTCCACAGGATCCGCGAGGTTCGCGAGATTGCTGACAACGAGTCCGTCCGCGGCATGATCTTCAAGGTCAAGCACCTTGTCGAGATTGTAGAGGAGTAGCAAATGCAGCTTCACGATCTTACTCCCGCGCCCGGTTCCACCAAGAACCGCAAGCGCGTCGGCCGTGGCAATTCTTCGGGTCACGGCACCACTTCTGGCCGCGGTCAGAAGGGCCAGGGTTCCCGCTCTGGTGGCACCAAGGGTGCCGGCTTCGAGGGTGGCCAGACTCCGCTGGCTATGCGCCTGCCCAAGCTTCCGGGCTTCCGTAACCCCCGTCGTATCGAGTACACCGCTGTTAACGTTGAGCGTCTCGAGCGTAAGTTCGAGGACGGCGCTGTGATCGACGGTGCCGCTCTTAAGGCCGCTCGCATCACCAAGAGCGAGTTCGAGCCCGTCAAGGTGCTCGGCAATGGTGAGCTCACCAAGAAGTTCACGGTCAAGGTCGACAAGGTCAGCGCTTCTGCGCAGGCCAAGATCGAGGCCGCCGGCGGAAAGGTCGAGCTGCCGTGCTAAATGGTCTTAAGAATGCTTTCCGCATCAAAGAATTGCGCGAAAAGATTCTTTTTACCATAGCTATGCTCGTCGTGTACCGCATTGGTGCGCACGTTCCTGTGCCCGGCATTCCCTTCCAGGGGATGCTGGGCCTTTTCTCGACCGATAACAATTCGGTCGCCGCAGGTGCTATGGCCCTCCTGAATCTTTTCTCTGGCGGCGCGTTGAGCTATGTGTCGGTGTTTTCGCTGGGCATCATGCCTTACATCACCAGCTCGATCATCCTCCAGATGCTCCAGGCCGTCGTGCCTTCCCTGCATGAGCTTGCCCGCGAGGGCGAGGTCGGTCAGACCAAGATTACGCAGTATTCGCGTTACCTCACCCTGGCTCTGGCAATCCTCAACTCCGTTGGTTACCTCTTCCTCTTTAAGAGCTTCGGCATCAGCTTCAATGGCGCCGGCGCTCCCGAGATCATCTTCGACCTCATGATCGTCGGCACGCTCACTGCGGGCGCCATGCTGATCATGTGGATTGGTGAGCTCATCACCCAGCGCGGTATCGGCAATGGCATGTCGCTGATCATCTTCGCGAACATCATGGCCGGTCTGCCGCAGGCTATCTTCTCCAGCACCGAGGGCAATGCCGGTGGCATCATCACCATGGTGATCATCTGCGCCATCATCCTGCTGGTTATCCCGTTGATTGTTTTCCTTGAGCGCGGCCAGCGCCGCATCCCGGTCTCCTACGCTAAGCGCGTCGTGGGCCGTCGCATGATGGGTGGCCAGACCACCTACCTGCCCATCAAGGTCAACACCGCGGGTGTCGTGCCGATCATCTTCGCTTCGGCGCTGCTTTACTTCCCGGCTCAGATTGCCGTGTTCTTCCCCGGCATCGGCTGGATCCAGGCAGTTGCCTCTGCGCTTTCGCGCGGCTGGCTCAACTGGGTGCTTAACGTTGTCCTCATCGTGTTTTTCGCGTACTTCTACACGTCCATGGTGTTCAACCCCGATGACACGGCCGACAACCTTAAGAAGCAGGGCGGCTTTATTCCGGGCGTGCGTCCGGGTAGGGCTACCGCGGCCTACATCAAGAACGCGCTCAACAAGATTACGCTTCCCAGCGCTGTCTTTTTGGCGCTCATCGCCATCGTGCCTTCGATCATCTTCTCCTTTACGGGTAACCAGCTAATCCAGGCATTTGGCGGCACGTCCATCCTCATCATGGTCGGCGTCGTGCTCGACACGGTCGATAAGCTCGAAGGCCAGATCAAGATGTATGATTACGATGGATTCTTTAAATAGGCTAGAGGAGGATTGCTCATGAACCTCGTATTGCTCGGAGCTCCGGGTGCCGGTAAGGGTACCGTCGCACAGGAGCTCGTCGCCGAGTTTGGCGTCGCTCACATTTCCACGGGCGACCTGCTGCGTGCTGCCGTCAAGGGTGGCACCGAGCTTGGTATTCAGGCTAAGAAGTACATGGACGCTGGCGAGCTCGTTCCCGATCAGCTCGTGATCGACCTTGTCAAGGAGCGCCTTGCCGCCGATGACGCCCAGCAGGGCTTCATCCTCGACGGCTTCCCGCGCAACACCGCCCAGGCCGTGACGCTCGATTCCGAGCTCTCCGCCATGGGTCGCGAGATCGACTGCGCCCTTCTGGTCGATGTGGCCCCCGAGGTCATTATCGATCGTCTGTCTTCGCGTCGCACCTGCCGCGCCTGCGGTTACACCGGCACCGCTGCCGATGCTACCTGCCCCAAGTGTGGCGGCGAGATGTATCAGCGCGACGACGACAAGCCCGAGACCATCAAGAACCGTCTCGACGTCTACGAGAAGTCCACGAGCCCGCTCGTCGACTACTATCGTGGCCAGGGTCTGCTCAAGTCGGTCAACGGTGACCAGGCTCGCGAGACCGTGTACGGGGATGTCAAAGAGGCTCTCGGTCTATGATCAAGATTAAGTCTGCAACGCAAATCGAGCAGATGAAGAAGGCAGGAGCGCTATCTAAGATGGCGCTCCGCCACGTTGGAGCCATGGTGCGCCCCGGCGTTTCGACTTTTGAGCTCGATCAGCTCGCGGAGCAGATTATCCGCATGCATGGTGGCACCCCAGCCTTTAAGGGTTACGGCGGGTTTCCCGGAACCATTTGCGCATCGATTAACGATGCCGTGGTACACGGTATTCCCAACCCCGACATGATCCTGCGCGATGGCGATATCATCTCCATCGATACGGGAGCCGTTGTCGACGGTTGGGTCGGCGATAACGCTTGGACGTTTTTCGTCGGCACCCCCACGCCCGAAGCCAAGGCTTTGTGCGAGATCACGCGCGATTGCCTTAAGGCTGCCATCGAGCAGACTGTTCCCGGTAACCATATCGGGGACGTCGGTTATGCCGTTCAGTCCCTCGCCGAGTCTCACGGTTACGGCGTGCTTCGTGACTATGTGGGCCATGGCATTGGCCGCGTGATGCACGAGGACCCCAACGTTCCTAACTATGGAAAGAAGGGGAGGGGCGTTCGCCTCCAGGCCGGCATGGTCATTGCCATCGAGCCGATGGTTACGATGGGTTCCAACCATGTGAGCACGGGCTCCGACGGTTGGATTGTTACGACCAACGACCACCTGCCCGCCGCGCACTACGAGAACACCGTCGCCATTACCAATGACGGTCCGGTGATTCTCACCACGGATGCCCAAGGTGCTTGGTGTTCGCTCCAAGGCGGAGAAATGTAACAAGTTCCACTTAGTTGTGGAGCCATTACGAAGTTATTACGATGCGTGCATACGTGTTGTAAAATACTCAATCGCTGTCGTTTTCTAGAGAAAGATGATTGCTTGTGAAGAAGGAAGACGCAATTGAGCTCGAGGGTACGGTAAAGGAACCGTTGCCCAACGCCATGTTTAAGGTCGAGCTCGAGAACGGTCATTCGGTTCTGTGCAACATTTCTGGCAAAATCCGAATGAATTACATCCGTATTCTCCCCGGTGACAGGGTTGTCGTGGAGCTTTCCCCGTACGACCTGACCCGCGGCCGCATCACCTATCGCTACAAATAGCGGCACGCATACACGCACTCCATTTCCGACTGCAGGCTTAGCTCAACCTACGGTCGGATTGTGTGTGAAGACCAGCCATAGTTTTAAACGCCTGCGGCTGGGCGAGTAGATAGTAGGGAAGTAGTTTGAGCGCTACCGAAAGGAAGAACGATGAAGGTACGTCCTTCGGTCAAGAAGATGTGCGATAAGTGCAAAATCATTAGGCGCCATGGCAAGGTCCTCGTCATTTGCGAGAACCCCCGTCATAAGCAGCGTCAGGGTTAAGAGAGGAGACTACGTTGGCCCGTATTAATGGTGTCGACCTCCCGCGTGAGAAGCGCGTTGAGATCGGTCTGACCTACATTTACGGCATCGGCCGCACCACTGCGACGAAGATTTGCGTCGAGTGCAACGTTAACGTGGATACGCGCGTTAAGGACCTCACCGAGGATGAGGTTAACGCCATCCGCGATTATATCGATAAGAACCAGATCATGGTTGAGGGCGACCTCCGCCGTGAGCGCAACCAGAACGTCAAGCGCCTTATGGACATCGGCTGCAACCGCGGCCTTCGTCACCGCAAGGGCCTCCCGGTCCGCGGCCAGCGCACCCACACTAACGCTCGTACCCGCAAGGGCCCGAAGCGTCAGATCGGTGCTAAGAAGAAGAAATAAGGAGCGCTAGATAGATGGCTACTGCTAAGAAGAACGTTCGCGCTGCCCGTCTGAAGCGCGCGGACCGTAAGAACATTTCCGTGGGCCAGGCTCACATTCGTTCTACGTTCAACAACACGATCGTTTCGATCACCGATCCCCAGGGCAATGTCATTTCCTGGAAGTCGGCTGGCCAGGTGGGCTTCAAGGGCTCCCGTAAGTCCACGCCGTTCGCTGCCCAGATGGCTGCCGAGGCTGCTGCCAAGCAGGCCATGGAGCACGGTATGAAGAAGGTTTCCGTCTTCGTCAAGGGCCCCGGCTCCGGTCGTGAGACCGCCATCCGCTCCCTCCAGGCTGCTGGCCTCGAGGTCTCGAGCATCCAGGACAAGACCCCCATTCCGCACAACGGCTGCCGCCCCAAGAAGCGTCGCCGCGTGTAACTGAAAGGATCGTATCAATATGGCAATCGACAGGACTCCTGTTCTTAAGCGCTGCCGTCAGCTCGGGATCGATCCCGCTGAGCTCGGTTACAGCAGCAAGAAGGAATCTATCCGTCAGCCCAAGCGCCGTCGCAAGGAATCTGAGTACGGCATGCAGCTGCGCGAGAAGCAGAAGGTCAAGTTTATTTATGGCGTTCTGGAGAAGCAGTTCCACGGCTACTTCAACAAGGCCCGTAAGATGAACGGCGTCACCGGTGAGAACCTCATGATCATTCTTGAGTCTCGCCTCGACAACGTCGTCTTCCGTCTTGGCTTCGCCCGCACCCGCAAAGAGGCTCGTCAGTCCGTCCGTCACGGTCACTTCACCGTGAACGGCAAGCGCGTGGACATCCCGTCCTACCGCGTCAAGGCCGGCGACGTCGTCGCTGTCGGCGAGAAGTTCCGTGACCTCCTCCCCATCAAGGAGGCCCTGATTTCCTCCGAGCGCTTTGAGGTCCCTGGCTGGCTCGAGGTCGATATCGAGAAGCTGTCTGGTAACGTGCTCGCTCTGCCGACGCGTGAGCAGATCAGCGGTGATATCAACGAGCAGCTCATCGTCGAGCTCTACTCTAAGTAGTCCATCCGGGCTGCTGAGGCTGGAGGTAATACATGTCAGAATTCATTAGGCCTCAGGTTCAGGTCGAAGAGATCAACGAGACGTCTGCTCGTGTCTCCGTCGAGCCGCTCGAGCGTGGTTACGGCGATACGCTGGGTAACTCCCTTCGTCGCGTTCTTCTGTCCTCGCTCGAGGGTGCCGCCGTCGAGGCTATTCAGATCGATGGTGCGCAGCACGAGTTCATGACCATCCCTAACATGGTCGAGGATGTCACCGACATCGTCCTGAATGTCAAGGGTCTTGTCTTCAGGGCTCTCGGCACGACCGACGAGGCGACCGCCACCATCTCGGTTGACGGCCCCTGCGAGGTCACCGGTGCGGACTTCTTTATTCCGTCCGAGTTTGAGCTGGTCAACCCCGAGCAGCACATTGCTACGCTCACCGAGGGTGGCCATCTCACCATGAGCATGCGCATCGGCTATGGCCGCGGCTATGTTTCTGGCGAGGCCAACAAGCGCGACAACGATCCCATCGGTGTGATCCACGTCGACTCGCTGTACTCGCCGGTTTCCCGTTGCGCCAAGCTCGTTGAGGCTTGCCGTGTCGGTCAGCACACCGACTACGACCGCCTTGTCCTCGAGATCGAGACCAACGGCTCCATCGCCCCGCGCGACGCCGTGGTCCAGGCTGCCAATATCATCAACCAGCATATGGCCGCCTTTATGAACCTTGCCGAGACCCCCGAGGTCGAGGAGGAGGCTTCGATCTTCGCTCCCGAGGTCACCAACGACAACGCCGAGCTGGACAAGCAGATCGAGGATCTGGACCTTTCCGTCCGTTCCTACAACTGCCTTAAGCGCGCCAGCATTCACTCGGTCCGTCAGCTCGTTGAGTTCTCGGAGAACGATCTGCTCAACATCCGTAACTTCGGTGTTAAGTCGATCGAGGAAGTGAAGGACAAGCTTGAGTCCATGGGCCTGAGCCTGAAGGCTTAATGCTTCGCATATTTGAGGAGAAACTAGACCATGCGTCACAACGTTAAGAAGGGCCTGAAGCTCGGCACCGATGCGAGCCACACCAAGGCCATGAAGAAGAGCCTTGCTAAGGCCCTCTTCGAGAACGACCGCATCAAGACCACCGAGACCCGCGCTAAGGCGCTGCGTTCGGTCGTCGATCCGATCATCACTTGGGCCAAGAAGGGCGACCTGCACTCTCGTCGTCTGGCTATCGCCAAGCTCGGCGATAAGCAGCTCGTTGCCGAGATCTTCGACAAGGCTGCCCAGGGTATGTGGCAGGATCGCAACGGCGGTTATACCCGCATCATGAAGCTCGGGCACCGCAAGGGCGACAACGCTCCCATCGTTATCATGGAGCTCGTCACCGAGCCTTGCACGCCTAAGGCCAAGAAGGCTGCTCCGGCCCCCAAGAAGGCCGCTGCTCCCAAGAAGGTCGAGGCTGCCGAGGAGGCTCCTGCTGAGGAGACCGCTGAGTAGACAATCCGTCTGCATAGGCTATATTCGAGGGGTACGTTCGCGTACCCCTCTTTTTTTGTCGAAATGCCATTGCCTGTTTGTTGGGAGCGCCCATGACCGCGCCGTCTGATTTCAATTCGATTCCAGAGCTCGATGCCACGCTCGTTTTCCGCGTGGCATACGATGGCTCGTCCTATAGCGGCTTTGCCGAGCAGCCGGGACAGACGACGGTTGCGGGTGAGCTGCGTCGAGCCATCGAGACGCTGCTTCGCCGTCCGATCGATCTGACGTGCGCGGGTCGCACCGATGCCGGCGTGCATGCCGTGGCTCAGTACATCAGCGTGCCCGTAACGGACGCTGAGCTCGCCCTAACGCGCCGTAGGTGGCTGCGGGCTATGGATGCCCTGCTGCCCAAAGATATCGCCATCAACGAGGTCTACAAGGCCCGTAAAGGCTTTTCTGCACGTTTTGACGCGCGTTCCCGTACGTATACGTACCGTATTGCCGATCGAGATGCGCGCCCCGTGCTGTCCCGCGGTGCGGTGTGGTGGCATCGCTATCCCTTGGATGTTGAGGCTATGTCTGCTGCCTGCCCCGCGCTGCTGGGCGAGCAGGACTTTAAAAGCTTTTGCAAGGTTGCTTCTGCCGTGGGCAAACCTACGCACCGCTGCGTAATGCGCGCCGAGTTTGGCCATGAGGTTGCGTTTGGCGAGGACATCCTGACGTTTACCATCGAGGGCAATGCGTTTCTGCATTCGATGGTCCGTACGATCGTTGGCACGCTTGTCGCGATTGGCATGCATCGCCGTGAACCCGAGTGGATGCGCGAGGTCATCGATGCTTGCGACCGTACCGCTGCGGGCCCCACGGCTCCTGCCTGCGGCCTTACGTTTATGGGCGTGGATTACGATCCCGCCGAGCTTGTCGTGCTCGACTAGGGGAGGGCTCGGCGCGTCGTGCGTCGGCACCTGTCATCTGTGGGCTGCGCGTGTGCAACATCTGTTCTTGGCGTGCAATACAACCGGTGTCTCATTGCTTTTATTGCCGGGGTGTACCATGAACGACAGTTTGATTCACTGCTGTCGAGAGGACGGATAACTTGGTTCGACGTGGCTCGCATCCGCGACTTTCGGTGATCCTTGTGGTAGAAGGTTCGCTCAGCTATGCGATGCGTGCGCTCGAGAGTATCCAGAACCAAGACCTCTACGATTTGCAGATTGTCGTTGTCTGTCGCGATGCTGCGCCCGGTGTGCGCCATTCGCTTCAAGTTGCTGCCGACAGGGACATTCATATTGATTTGATTGACGTCGAGGACGCGAAGCGCGGCGCTTGTCTTCGTGCCGGTTTTGCTGCCTCGCGCGGCTCTCAAATCATCGCTATGAACGCCGATGAGTGGTTTGCTCCGCAGTCCCTTTCCAAGATGGTCAATATCGCGTGCGATTCTACGGCAGACATAGTGCTCCCCACGGTGTCGCTCGACCGCTATGATGCACATCGAGAGCGCCATTCGCGCGTCTTGGATGCTGCTCATATTTCCATTGATAGCAAATCTTCGATGGTGGCCGGGCTGCCTCAGTTGATTTTAGGCGGCCTAGTCGTTCAGACCTCTGGTGTGATGTACAGCCGCTCGCTGTTTGAGGCATGCCTTTTGTGCGACAAGGTGTTTCGCACAGTTGGGTTTATGGCATGCGCGCTTTCGCAGACACGATGCGTGTCCGGCTGCGGCGATGCTTGTTTCCACACGGCGGCACCTAAACTTACAGATGCCTTTGATCCCACCATGTATGCCAAGGTATCCGATGACACTCGAGCGCTCGACGAGCTTGCGGACTCACTCTCGGAAGCAGACAGCGGTGGTCGGCTCAAGCTGGCAAGCCAAAAGTTCTACTTTGCCGGACTGGTCGCCTGCATCGAGAATTTGTGTCTGAGCCCGCATGGGGTGTCGTCAATCGAGCGTTCCGCCCGCATGCGTGATATGCTCGATGCGCCTCGAACCCGTCAGATGGTCGCCGCGCTCAAGGATAACCATCGGGGACTCGGTTTGTTGTTTGGGCCGATCGCCAGCGCCAAGCCCGCGCGCTGCGTGATGTGTACGCATCTGGCAGCTTTTCTTAACCGGACGGGCGCAAAAACCGCCTAAACGGCTCATTTCGAAACAAATTTGCATAGAATTGTTTCGAAATGCGTTCTTATACACAAAAGCCTTCAAATAGCGTTAAACTATTCAGTCACTGATTGATTGTCTCCGCCATCTTTTGGAGAGAGGGTTTGTATGGCTAAAAAACGCAATGGGCGCCAGGATGCCATTAGAGATATTGTGCGCAATAAGGACGTCCGCACGCAGCGCGTGCTGGTCGATGAGCTCCGCGCTATGGGCTTTGATTGCACGCAGGCGACTGTCTCTCGCGATATTGCCGATATGGGGCTGCGTAAGCTCCCCGAGGGTATCTATGTTCTGGCAGAGGACCTGCACCTGCAGCGTATGGTTTCCGAGCTCGTAACGGGCGTTCTGCGCACCGATAATCTGGTTATGATCAAGGCTCAGCCTGGTACGGCTTCCGGCATCGCCGCCGCCGTTGATGCGGCAGAGTTGCCCGATGTGCTTGGCTCGCTTGCCGGCAACGATACGATTTTGGTTATTGCCCAGACGGCCGAGGACGGCGAGCGTCTCGAGGCGCTGATCAATAAGCTGAGCAATTCTCGCAAGTAGGCGTGCGGGTCGTGCGCTCGGCACTGTGTGCGTGACATGGTGGCTTGTAAGGGGGTATCGACGTTGGTCGGTACCCCCTATATTGTTTGCCGGTATAAAGGCCGTCCACCAGGTCGCTTTAAACTAAAAGGCCCCCGAGCACTTTAATAAGCTGCTCGGGGGCCTTGTTGCTAATGGCCGGATGAATTTCTAGCCAACCGTATCGTCAGGCGTGGGCGAGGGGTCGGGAGTGGGTGTAGGCGTAGGCGTAGGCGTGCCGCCATCGCCGCCGGTCGAACCACCAGTGGAGCCGCCCGTCGAGCCACCGGTCGTACCGGTGCCGCCGGTGGTGTCGCCGCCTGTGGTCTCGGTGGTCGTGGTCGTCGTTGTCGTCGTTGTGGTTTCCTCTTCGTCCTCGTTCTCGTCCTTGTCGTCGTTCTCCGTCTTCTTGGTGTTGTTGGTGCCGTAGAACTTCCAGACGCTGTTGTTCTTGTAGGTGGGCGCCGTTCCGGTCGCAAACTCCTCGCGCTCGGTACCGGTCAGAACGGTGTTCATAAACCGCTTAAAGACAGGCAGGTTGGTGCTGTCGCCCAGCAGGTCTGTGCCGTATTTTTGGATAGGGATCTCGCCCGCGGAATAGCCGGTCCACAGAGCGCACGCCAGCTGCGGGGTATAGCCGCAGAACCACAGGTTGGTGGTGTTGTCGGTGGTGCCCGTCTTGCCGGCATAGGGCTGGTTGACGCTCAGGGCACCGGCAGCACCCGTACCGCCGCCCTGCATGACGCCGGACAGAACATCGGTGACCGCGGCGGCCTCGCCCTCGGTAAGCACCTGTGAGGGATTGTCGGTGTGCTGGTACAGCACCGAACCGGTACGAGAGTCAATCTCGGTGATGGCGATCGGCTGGCGATAGTAGCCGCCGTTGGCAAACGTCGCGTAGGCGGCGGCCATCTCGAGCGGCGAGATCGAGCCGGTGCCGAGCGTCATGACGGGAACGTCCTCGATGTTGTCCTTGGCGGGATCGATGCCGAGCTTTTTGACGAGCGAGATGATCTTGCTGTTGCCGACGGCTTCCGCCACCTGGATGTAGCCGGTGTTGGAGGAGTATGCCGTCGCCTGCTTAAGCGTGATGTTGCCATAGCTATGGTTGGCGTAGTTTTGGACCTCGGTCGTGGTGCCCTTGGCCTTGAGCGGCGAGTTGCAGTTGAGGGTGACGTTGGGGTTCATGCCGTTTTGGATGGCAGTTGCCAGTGTAAAGGCCTTGAAGGTGGAGCCGACGGGACGCTTGGCCGTGGCATGGTTTACGTGGTTCTCGTCGGCGTTGTAGTCGTAGCCGCCCACCATGCACTTGATGTAGCCGGTCTTGGGGTCGACGACGACCATGCCCATGTCCAGGCCGTCGAGTGAGAGCGTGTCGAGCTGCTCGCGGACGGCATTCTCTGCCACCTGCTGCATCGTGGGGTCGATGGTGGTCTTGACGGTCAGGCCGCCCTTAAAGAGCACGTCGGTCGAGAACTCCTGCTCCAGCAGCTGCTTAACATAGGCGACAAAGTAGGGCTGCGAGTATACGTCGACGCCGCTGCCCGAAATCTCGGTCACGTTGAGGGTGATGGGCTCGGCCTGTGCGGCATCGTGCTCCTCCTGGGTGATGTGGCCCAGGCGCAGCATGTTGTCGAGGACCTTGTTGCGGCGAGACAGTGCCAGGTCGGGATTGACCGTGGGGTCGTACTGCGAAGGCGAGTTGGGAAGGCCGATGAGCAGCGCGGCTTCGCTCAGGGTGAGGTCGGCGGCGCTCTTGGATAGGTAGGTCTCGGCGGCGGCCTCGATACCGTAGGCGCCGTGGCCGTAATAGATGGTGTTGAGGTACATCATGAGGATCTCGTCTTTGGAGTACATGTCCTCCATCTTTACGGCGATGTAGGCCTCGCGCACCTTACGCTCGATGGTCGAGTCGAACTGCTCCTCCTGCAGGATGGTGTTGCGCACCAGCTGCTGGGTGATAGTCGAGGCGCCTTCGTGCCCGCCGCCGAGGGTTGCCACCGCAGCACGCGCGATACCCCACAGGTCGATACCGCCGTGCTCGTAGAAGCGCTCGTCCTCGACGTCAACGGTGCCCTGCAGCACGTAGGGGGAGACCTCGTCCTTGGTGATGGACTTGCGGTTTTGCGTGTAGAAGCTTGCGATCTTGTTGCCGTTGCAGTCGACGATCTCGGTGGGCTCGCTCACCAGATACGCGTTGGCGTCGGTGTAGTCGGGCAGATCGGACAGCCAGCGGTTGACGTTGCCGACCATGCCGATGCCAAACGCCACGCCCGCGATAAGCAAAAAGCCCAAAAACGAGAGCAGGATTATGGGCAGGGCATGCGTCTTTGAACGGCTGCGTCCCTGTCGTTGGCGAGGACCCATATATTGACCTCCAGGTATGTCGTGCCGGACGGCGGATGTGCCGTCGGGGCAGGATGGACATAAGTTATTACACGATAAACCAAACGGGGCGCGCGAGGCCTCGTGTATGCTGGAAGACGGCATTTTTCAGAGTGAATGCATACCTTGGTAAGGAGTTTGCCGATGGCGATTCGGGCGATGGGGCCGAGCGGACAATACGAGACTGGATTGGATGCTGCCGGTGTGGCGCTGCCCGAGCTGCTGGCGCCGGCGGGCGGGCTCGACCAGATGCTTGCGGCCATCGCCGCGGGTGCCGATGCCATCTATGCGGGGTTGGGCGGCTTTAACGCCCGCGTGAGCGCGCATGGCTTTACGGATGACGAGTTTGC
>CABUTL010000010.1 GCA_902494375.1 uncultured Collinsella sp. | reverse complement strand
GGTGGCGACGTGCATTTTTGCGAGTATTCTGCAATCGAAGGCCCCTGCATACCGACCTCGGGCAAAAATCGGGAGTTCTCGATGTTTTCTACGAATGATGGGCGGGATTATGGGCTGGCAGCGTTTGATTTGCAGGGATATTCGCGGTCTTCGGCATGTATCGTGGTGCCCGAAGCTCTTGGTTATGTTGAATACTCCTAAAAATGCACGGCGCTTAGAGGGGGACCTTCGCGAAAAAAGAAACCGCCCCGTCGAAGTATGCATTCGACGGGGCGGTTTATGCATTTGGCCGATTAAGGATGCGCTGCCAAACTACTAGAACTTGACAGTCGGGGCCTGGCGGGCTGCTTCGGCGGCCTCGAAGCCCTGGCGCTCCTTAAACTGGAAGATGCCGGCAAAGATGACAGCCGGGAACGTCTGAATGGCGTTATTGTAGCTGAGCACGCAATCGTTGTAGCTCTGGCGTGCATAGCTAATCTTGTTCTCGGTATCCTCGAGCGATGCCTGCAGCTGCGTAAAGTTGGTGTTTGCCTTAAGATCGGGATAGGCCTCGGCTACGGCGAAGAGCTGGCGCAGCGCACCGGTCAGCACGTTGTCGGCTTCCATCTTGGCCTCGGGCGTGGTGGCCTTGACGGCGGTGTTACGCGCGCTGATCACGGCGGAGAGCGTCTCCTGCTCGTGCTTGGCGTAGCCCTTGACGGTCTCGACCAGGTTGGGGATCAGGTCGTTGCGGCGCTGCAGCTGCGTATCGATGTTCTGCCAGGCGTTATCGATGCGGTTACGCTTGGTGACCATGTTGTTGTAGATGCCGGCGATGGCGCAGACAATCACAATGACAACAACGATGCCGATGATGACGGTAATCATGATGTCTCCGTTTCGAATGGCCGCGGCGGCATGCGCCAGCTGCCGTTGGTATAACGCTACTAGTATACCCGCAACGTTTTGCCGTGCCGAACTTTCCGGTAAGCGTTGTGTTTTCGGCGGGGCCGGCACCGGGGCAAAGCGCGCGAGGTACAGGTGTAAGATATGCGACAGATTGACGAGTGTTGTCTTTGCCCTGAGGATGGTGATACCGGTGGACCTTCGCATTAAGAAAACCTACCGCGCCCTGTTCGATGCCTTCACCGAGCTTCTCGAGGAGCATCGTTTTGAGGACCTGACGGTTGCCATGCTGTGCGCCCGCGCCATGATTCGCCGCACGACGTTCTACAAGCACTTTCGCGACAAGAACGATTACTTTGCCTTTTATATCGATGAGCTTATGTCGGGCTTGCCGCAAAAACAGCCCGATGAGGCCGGTGCGGTGTCTGCCGAGGACGTGCGCGCGCTTCGACACGCGATTTTGGACGATGCCATGGATTTGATTCTGACGCACGAGCGGCTCATGGATAACATTTTGGCAAGCAGCATGTCGGGCATGTTGACCAGCGTTATTTGCGACCGCATTGCCCGCTCCATCCGCGAGCGTGTGATGAACGTGCTTGCCGAGGATGCCCTGGCCCCCGTGTCACTCGAGACGACGTCTGAGTTTGTCGCCGGCGGTATTATTCGACTTTTCACGATATGGTGGGAATCGGGCCACGATCTTGAGCGTCGACCTGAGATAGCCGACGTGGTCGATGCGTTGTTTGAGCGGACCATGACACCGGTGCATCACTAGGAGTGGCGGAGAGAGGGGGATTCGAACCCCCGGAACGCTCTCGCGCTCAACGGTTTTCAAGACCGCCGCATTCAACCGCTCTGCCATCTCTCCGTGATTCGTAATGATAGCATCGTTTTGGATTTGCAACAGGGAAGGCGAACGATGACGAGCACCGGAATCGATGAGAAGTTCATGCGCGAGGCGCTGGCGGAGGCGCGTACCGCCGCGGCGGTGGGCGAGGTGCCGATCGGCGCCGTAGTGGTGCGCGCGGGTGAGATCGTCGCGCGGGCGCATAATCGCCGCGAGCTCGACCAGGACCCTTCGGCGCATGCCGAGTTTGCGGCCCTATGCGCCGCCGCGCGGTCGCTCGGTCGTTGGCGCCTTTCCGATTGCACGGTCTATGTAACGCTCGAGCCCTGCTGCATGTGCGCGGGGCTTATGGTTAACGCGCGCGTGGGGCGCTGCGTGTACGGCGCGTCCGATGCTAAAGCGGGCGCTCTGGGGTCGCTATACGACCTGAATGCCGATTCGCGCCTGAATCATCGGTTTAACGTACATGCCGGCGTGCTGGCGGATGAGTGTCGTGAGGTGTTGAGCGGCTATTTTAGTGGGCTGCGTGGCACCGATGGTGCTGGCTGCGGTTGTGGGGCCGATCTTGAGGCGCATACCGCCCACGCCGAGGCGCTTGCGGGTGTCGAAGATACTGCCGTTGGGGCGGTCGATTTTGGTGCCGCGTGCCGCCGGCCCCGCCGTGTGCAGCTGGCGATCGACTCCTTTAAGGGCAGCGTTTCGAGCGCGCAGGCGGAGGAGGCCGTTGCCGAAGGTGTGCGCCGCGTGTGGCCCGATGCCCAGGTAAGCGCGCTGCCGCTGGCGGATGGCGGCGAGGGAACGCTCGATGCCGTTGCCGCGTGCGGCGGTGAGGTCGTGGCATGTGAAGTCGCAGGCCCTCTGGGCGACTGTGTGTCTGCCCGGATGCTGGTGGACGGCGAGCACGAGTCGGCTGTAATCGAGATGGCCGAGGCGGCGGGTATTGGGTATTCGCCTTGCACAGAGCCGGCGGCGTTGGCCGCTACGACCTATGGCGTGGGCGAGTTCATGCTTCGAGCGGTTCGTGCTGGGGCAAAGACTATCTATATTGGTCTGGGCGGCAGTGCCACCAACGACGGTGGCGCCGGCATGCTGCAGGCGCTGGGCGCGCGTGTGGTCGATGATCAGGGCTGCGATGTCGCCCCTGGTCTCGCGGGGCTTGAGCAGGTGGCGAGTATCGATTTGGCACCGGCGCTTCGGGCGCTGAATAGCGCGCGTATCGTCGTGCTCTCTGATGTCGAGAACCCGCTCGTGGGGCGTCGTGGGGCACTTGCAGTGTTTGGCGGGCAAAAGGGCCTGCCGACAGACGATGTCGAAGCGCTGGGCAGGTACGACAGTTGGATGGTCGGCTACGGCCGCCTGCTCGATGCGGCGATTACCGGGGTGCGGGCTCAGGGGTTGTTGCGCGTGCCCGAGGGCGTGCGGACATTTGGCTCGGTGCTCGGCGTGCCTGGCGCGGGCGCGGCAGGTGGCTTGGGCGCCGCGCTGCTGGCGCTCGGTGCTGAGTTGCGTTCGGGCGTGGAGACGGTGCTCGATCTGATTGGGTTTGACGAGCGCGTGCGCGATGTCGACCTGGTCATTACAGGCGAGGGCAACATGGACGAGCAATCCGCTGCCGGCAAGGCGCCGGTGGGCGTGGCCCGCCGTGCCAATCGCTATGGCAAGCCGGTAGTCGCCGTCGTGGGCGGTCGTGCGGATAATTTGGATGCGGTGTATGGTCAGGGCATCGACTTGGTCCTGCCGGTCTGCCGCAGGCCCATGCCTCTTGACCAAGCGCTCGACCCCCAGGAAGCCACAACCAACCTCATCTGCGCCGGTGAAGCAGCCGCCCAAGCCTACGACCTCGCCCGCCTCTAAAACCCAACTCCCTATAAGTTGCGGTGGAATAGTTCCTGTTTGGCGGCTCAGGCGGCAAAAACAGGAACTATTCCACCGCAACTTCGAGAATGGCTATCCGAGGCTGGTCGCCTTGGGCCTTGGGTCGGACCGTCCGCCATGAAATGCGGCCATCTACTACGTTTAGCCGAGCACCCTTGACCATCCCGGATTTTGTGAAATTAAAACCGCAGGTAGAAAGCTTGCCGATTTTCGAAAAAGCCGGCTATGGTTGACCCCTGCGGCCTAAACGTAGTAGATAGGCCCCTTTTGTGGCACGGCAGCAGACCAGTCTTTTTGGGACGGGGCTTATTTGACTACCTGTCGATCTGATTGCCCAAGTAGTCAAAAAGCCCCGTCCCAAATTAGCTACCTTGCCCCATCGGGCGGGAGCGGGTAAGATATATCGAGCGCCTAGCGCGTTCGATGGGTTCGGATGACGACATGTTCCGAATCTGGTCAGGTCCGGAAGGAAGCAGCCATAAGGAGCCTCTGTCGGGCATCCGAATCCATCGAGTGCGCAGGCGTTTTTTGGTGCCGCGGCTACCCGCGAGTGCCGGCAGGGCGCTTGGTGTCTCGCTGGTCCTCGGCTTCGCCTGCGGGATCGCTCGACTACCAAGCGCCCTGCCGGCACCCGCGGGTAGCCGACCAAAACCGCCTGAAGGGTCACATTTATCTGATAATTGAATCCCCGGCGTTATGCCGCTCGCTGGCGTTGCCAAAACATCGGCTGCTACGTGCCTTGGGCGCTAGTGACCGTTGCCCTTACATCTGTAACGAGTTGCTTACGCATCTCCAGGGTTCTCCGTACTATCATGAATCAGATTGAATTGAGATGATGATAGGGAGCGCCTTTTTATGATTGAGCTGCTCAGGCGTTTTGGTGGTAAGTTTCGCCGGTATATGGTGATTGGCCCTGCGTGCAAGTTGATTGAAGTGATCTTTGACCTGCTGACGCCGCTGGTGATTGCCCAGATGATCGATAAAGGTATCGGTGCGCACGACGTGAGTGCCGTCGTCCGCTACGGCATGGTGCTCGCCGCCATGGCTGTAATCGGCATCTCGTTTACGCTTGTTTGCCAGAAGATGGCGGCGCTCACCTCGCAGGGCATGGGTACTGACATTCGCGGCGCACTCTACCAGCACATCAACAAGCTGAGCTATGCCGAACTCGATCGCTTTGGCACGCCGTCGCTCATTACGCGTATTACCAACGACGTCAACCAGGTGCAGCTCGCCGTGGCGCTGGGCGTGCGCATGCTCATCCGCTGGCCTTTCCTGGCGGTGGGCTCCATGGTCGCGGCCCTTGCCATCGACCTTAAGCTCGGCATGATCTTTTTGATTTGCACGCCCGCCATCGGCCTGGTGTTTTGGCTTGTCATGGCGCACTGCATCCCGTACTACAAGCAGCTGCAGGCAAAGCTCGATCGCATCGCGCTTATTTGCCGCGAGGGGCTTTCGGGCGCCCGCGTGGTCCGGGCGTTTGTGCGCGAGGGTCACGAGCGCGAGTGTTTTGCCCAGGCGGCCGATGACCAGGCGCGTGTCGCGATCGCGGTGGGCAAGCTCTCGTCGATCCTCAACCCCGTCACGTTTTTGGTGATGAACCTGGGCGTGTGCGCCATCCTGTGGGTGGGCGGCATCCAGGTCAACGTGGGCGAGCTCACGCAGGGCCAGGTCATGGCGTTTGTGAACTACATGACGCAGACCCTGACCTCCATCGTGTACGTCGCCAACCTGGTCGTGGTCTTTACCAAGGCGAGCGCCAGCGCGTCGCGCATCAATGAGGTGCTCAACTGCGAGCCGAGCATCACCGACGAGGGCAACCAGCCGGTCGCGCTGCCCGAGCCGAGCGAACTGGCGGGTGGTGCTGCTCCAGTCCCCGCACTGAGCTTTGACCATGCGAGCTTCTCGTTTGGCGCCGGCGCGGCAAATGCCGTGAGCGATGTGACTCTGGAACTCCCGCTGGGCAAGACGCTCGGCATTATCGGCGGTACGGGTAGCGGCAAGTCCACGCTCGTCTCGCTCATCCCGCGTCTGTACGATGCGAGCACCGGCAGCGTGAGCGTGATGGGTGCCGACGTGCGCACTTGGCCGCTCGATCAGCTGCGCCGCGTGGTCGCGACCGTTCCGCAGCGCGCGTCGCTGGTGAGCGGCACTATCCGCAGCAACCTGACCTGGCGCGATGAAACTGCGACCGATGAGGAGCTTTGGGCGGCGCTCGATATGGCGCAGGCCAGCGAGTTCGTACGCAACAAGCCCCAGGGCTTAGATGCCCCGGTCGAGGCGGGCGGCAAGAACTTTAGCGGCGGCCAGCGTCAGCGTCTGACTATCGCGCGCGCCTTTGTGGGTTCGCCGCAGGTTCTGATCATGGATGACTCTGCCTCGGCGCTCGACTTTAAGACCGACGCGGCGCTTCGCCATGCCATTCGCGAACGAAGCATGCGCGGTGCCGCCGAGGGCGGGCTGCCGCTGACCACGGTGATTGTAAGCCAGCGCGTCTCGACCGTGCGCGACGCCGACATGATCTGCGTACTCGACCACGGCTCGGTTGCGGGCCTGGGCACGCATGACGAGCTGTATGCAAGCTGCCAGCTCTACCGAGAGATCTGCCAGTCGCAGCTTCGCCGCGAGGAGCTCGAGGGCCAGCAGGGGAGTACAGCGCCCGCGCCGACCGCCCCCACATCCGTCTGCGCAAAGGAGGGCTGCTAGATGAATCCGTACACTTCCTCCGGTTCGGTCGCCACGATGACGGCCAACGTGTCCGGCAACGATAACCTCAACGATCTGGGCGACGGTCCGCGCCAGCCCGGTGACCCCGAGCGCTATCCCGTGGGCGCGGTGACTCGCCGCCTGCTGGGTTATGTTCGCCCACACCGCATTTCGTTTGCAGCGTCGTTTGTGAGCGCCGCCATCTCGGTGATCTTGCAACTCTATACGCCCATCCTCATCGGCGAGGGCATCGACCTTATCGTCGCCGCCGGGCAGGTGGACTTTGACGCGCTGCTGCCGCTCGTTACCAAGCTCGCGATTGTCGTGGTGGGCGCGGCGGCCTTCCAGTGGCTGCAGGGCTACTGCGTCAACCGTTTGTCCTACGAAACGGTGCGCGACATGCGCGTGGAGGCGAGCGATAAGCTCAGCCGCATGCCGCTCAGCTTTATCGACAGCCATGCCCACGGCGACCTTATGAGCCGCGTGGTCAACGACGTCGATCAGGTGGGCGACGGTCTGCTGCAGGGCTTTACCCAGCTTTTCACCGGCGTTATCACCATTGTGGGCACGCTCGCGTTTATGCTCTCCATCAACCTGACCATGACGCTCGTGGTGGTGCTCGTCACGCCGCTTTCCATTTTTGCAGCGGGCGCTATTGCCAAGCTCTCCAACAAAAGCTTTACGGCACAGCAGCGTATTCAAGGGCAGCTCGGTGGCCATATCGAGGAGTACGTAGGCGAGCAGAAGCTCGTGGACGCCTTCGCCTACGGCCCGCACGCCCAAGCGCGCTTTGATGCCCTCAATGCCGAGCTCTATACGGCGGGCGAGCGCGCACAGTTTATGGGTTCGCTTTCCAACCCCGGTACGCGCTTTATCAATAACATCATCTACGCCGTGGTCGCCGTGATCGGCTGCGCGGGCGTGATCACGGGCGTGCCTGCGGCGCTCACGGTGGGCGGCGTGCAGATCTTCCTGTCCTACGCCAACCAGTACACTAAACCGTTCAACGAGGTTACGAACGTCATCACGCAGATCCAGACCGCGTACGCCTCGGCACGTCGTATGTTTGCGCTGCTCGATGCCCGCGAGCAGGAGCCCGACGCGTCGGACGCTGTAAAGCTTGCCGCCCCGCAGGGCGAGGTGACCTTTGAACACGTGGACTTTAGCTATGTGCCCGACCGCAAACTGCTGCAGGATATCTGCATCGATGCCAAGCCCGGTATGCGCTTTGCCCTCGTCGGCCCCACGGGGTGTGGCAAGACGACGCTCATCAACCTGCTGCTGCGCTTTTACGATATCGATGCTGGGCGCATCATGGTGGATGGTCGCTCCTCGCGCGATTACACGCGCTCGAGCCTGCGCCGCGCCTTTGGCATGGTACTGCAGGACACCTGGCTGTTCGAGGGCACGGTGGCGGAAAACATCGCCTACGGTTGCCCAGGAGCCACGCGCGAGCAGGTTATCGAAGCTGCCAAGCGCGCGCACGCGCACAAGTTTATCGTGCAGCTGCCAGGCGGCTACGATACGGTGATCGGCGAGGACGGCGGCACGTTTAGCCAGGGTCAAAAACAGCTGCTGTGCATCGCGCGCGTCATGCTCACCGACCCGGCTATCTTGCTGCTGGACGAGGCGACTTCGAGTATCGATACGCGCACCGAGCTGCAGGTGCAGGCGGCATTCGACGAGCTTATGGCCGGCCGCACAAGCTTTGTGGTGGCGCACCGCCTGTCGACGATCCGCAACGCCGACTGCATTCTGGTAATGCGCGACGGCCAGATTATCGAGCGCGGCACGCACGACGAGCTGTTGGCGGCAGGCGGCTTCTACGCCGAACTCTACCGCAGCCAATTCGCCCAGTGAGCAAGCCCGCGGGGCAAATTAATCAATCGACAGACGGTGGTTTACATCTGTCACGTTAGTACTAAGATATTCATCTAATAAATTGCATTAGTGGCTTTAGTTTTGGGGGATACGAGGCAACGTGACTATGACGTGCTCTTTGGTGGTTAACAGCAAGAGCGGTAATACCAGGATGGTTTCGGGTGCGATCAAGCGCACGCTGCAGGCTGCAGGTGTTGAGTTTGTCCATGCCGCGGCGTTGAGCGACGATGCGGATGCAGATCAGGTTGCGCTCGAGGCGCAGGGCGCCTGCGCGGCCGACACGGTGCTTGTCGGTTTTTGGTGCGACAAGGGCGCGAGCACGCCTTCGGTCGCGACGTTGCTCTCAGCCTTGCACGGCAAGCGCGTCTTCCTGTTTGGCACCTGCGGCTTTGGGGCCAGCGAGGAGTACTTTAGGCAGATTATCGATCATGTGACCTCCAATTTGGCCGATGATGCCGAGCTTGCGGGCTGGGCAATGTGCCAGGGCAAGATGGGTCCCGCGGTCAAGCAGCGCTACGAGGCCATGCTCGAGCAAGATCCCGACAACGCCCGCGCTAAGTTGCTGCTCGACAACTGGGTTGCCGCAAAGGATCACCCCACCAAGGATGATCTGGACAACATGGCGGCGGCGGCCAAGAAGGCCGTGCTGGGAGAGTAGCTTCGCCGTTCGCGGTCCTTCGTGCAAAGCAATACAAATGTGAAAGCCTCGATATTCTCGAGGCTTTTTTCTTGCCCCTTGTGGGCGCAACCGTGGCAAGCGTTTGTGGTGACATTTTCCATCACCCCGATGACGAGACCGTTCTGGACAACACGCTCGCATGCGTTCGCTGGATGTATTCAGAGTGGGACGGGCTTTCCGGATGGACACGGTTTCCAGAAGGTATGGGCTAAGAGCTACGCGGGGTAGCCGTAGAGGCATGAATAAGGGGGTTGAAAATAAACGATACCAAATGCAGTATATATTTAATGTGGGGGGGGGGTACGATATCTGAGCCGTACAAAATATCAGACCCTCTATTGAAAAGTTGTGTAGGGGTTAGCCGCAGTTGTTGGATAAAGCAGACAAGTGTGGGGACAAATAACCACTTACGGCAAAAATAGTAGCATTTGGCGGAAAGACGTTGATAAAAACGCGGAAGCAGCTACGGTGATTGTTAGAAATAGATTTCAGATTGGCTTTTTCGAACTCATCTATTAAACGTCTTAGAAAAGTGGCTAATCCTTGATGGGATCGAATATAGCCTCGATGGGGATGAAATAATCACGTTGGCAACGCGCGGATTCAGACGATTTATTTCACTTCTTAGTGGCATGGCGCTTGCGCTTGTCATAGCCCTTGCCGTTGTTTCTTTTGCTCCCCGCGCATTTGGTTACATGCCCTTTGCCGTGCTCTCGGGATCTATGGAACCCGAGCTTCCCGTCGGCTCCATGGTGTTTGTTCACCAGGTTGACCCAACGAATATCGCCGTGGGCGACAATGCAACTTTTTACCGGTCGGACGGCGCCGTAGTGACCCACCAGGTGTACGAGGTCGACCCTGTGGCGCAGACGATCAGCACGCAGGGAATCGCAAACAAAAATGCAGATGGAACCATCGTGCACGACGCCGAGCAGACGCCTTTTTCACGCGTGATCGGCGTCGTTTCTTTTTGTGTCCCTTACCTGGGCTTCGTTAACGCATATTGCACGACGATGCCCGGTTTGCTTGTTGTGGTGGCCGTTCTGGCGCTGCTGGTCGCGGCGTCGATAGTGCTCGATCGGATGGTTTCCGACGAGCCTGCGGACAAGCATGCTCGCGCGCATGCGAGGGGGCGGCGTCCATAGCGGCAGGGGAGAGGTGTCGGCAACGGCAAGGGCCGTTGCCGGGGAAAACGATTCTCGAAAGGAAGAGAACGATGGAGAACAAGAGGAAAAAGCGCTACGGCATCATTGCCGCCTTGCTGCTGCTGGTACTGGCTGCCGGCGTGGGCACCTACGCCTGGCTGACGGCGCAGTCGAGCCTGACCAACAACTTCACCACTGCGGGCATCAACAAGCCCACTACCGATCCCGACCATCCGAATCAGCCGCTTCCGGATGATAACACTAAGGTCAACGGCAACCTGACCGAGACCAAATGGGTTAAGGACTCTAAGCTCGCCCCTGGCGTGTCTGTACCCAAGAATCCTAATGTCGGTATCGGCAAGGGATCCGAGGATGCATATGTGTACGTTTTCGTGAACAACAAGACGGCGCCTGCCGGGACCGCTGATTCCAAGACGACTTACTTCACCATTAACTCTGGCTGGAAGGCCGTTGATGCGACCGCCGTTGAGGGCGAGCCGACTCATTATCTCGGTGGCCTTTTCGTTTATGTTGGCGAAGGAACCGAGGCTACCCCGCTTATTGCCAGCAAGACTGAGGATAAGTGGACTGGCGAGCTGTTCAGCCAGGTGACTACGCCCAAGGACACCGAGCAAAAGGATTTCGCCAATCCTGCCACGATGGATGTCAACTGCTTCATTTACGCAGCAGACAATACCGCTGAGGGTTCGTCTGCGTCTGCCTTGACTGCTGCCACGGATTGGGCTAACGGCCTGAAGTAATCCCATCCCCCACCGAGATCCCGGCCCGCTCCCCATCCCCATTTTCGGGTCGGGATCTCGGTCCCCCTTTGATCGACGATTGGCGAACGTAATGCTCAACAATCTTTCCGACAATCAGAAACGCACCTTGGCGCTTGCCGCGATGGCGCTGTTGGCCCTGGCGTGCCTGTGCGGCACGCTGGCTTTTACCGTTGATATGGTTCCGGCGAACAACGTCCTATCGTTTGGCAGCGTGAAGGTACGAGTCTGCGAATACACCCTAAACGAGCAAGGCGAAGAGATTCCGTTTGAGGCCAACGAGCACGGGGACTATCCCGACACCAAGGCCACGGGCTCTGACATTAGCCGCATCGTGCGCGTGGAGAATGCCGGCGCACAGCCCGAGTATGTTCGCGCCCGTCTGCGCATGACGTCGGTGGCGTCTGACGGCTCGACCACGGATGCCTCGGACAACGTCGCCTTTAACGTGAGCGCGGGCGATGGCTCCCCGTGGGTCGATGGTGGCGATGGGTGGTTTTACTATCGCGGCCTTGCCGGACGCGGGGGTGTGCTCGATCCCGGCGTCATGACGGAGAGCCTTATGGACTCGCTGCGATTTGTGGGCGACTACCACGATGCCGCGCGCGGCGGCTCATTCAAACTCGATATCGACGTTCAGGCCGTGCAGGCCAAAAACCAGCAGACAAACGATTCTGTCCTCGACGTGCTTGACGTCGCGGGCTGGCCGGAGGCGAACTAGCCCATGAAGATTAAGATCGTGAACCGAGGTGTGCTCAACAGGCTGATTGCCGTCGCGGCGATTGCCCTTTGCTGCGTTATGGCGCTGCCGGCGGCAGCGCATGCCGAGGATCAGACCGAATTCCATATCACAAACAGGAACGACTTCCTGGCGTGCGTCGCGCTGTCGCGTCAACGCGACACGTCGCAGTGGCGCGTCTATCTCGATAACGATATCGTTCTTAACGATGATGATATGAAAGCCATTGTTGAGGATACGGTCAAGCACCTCTCCTTTGGCAACAAGGAACATCCCTTTAAGGGCGTCTTTGACGGTCAAAACCATACCGTGAAGGGCCTGAACTACGAGAATAAGGTCTTGGACCCAGAGCGCGACACGGGCTTCTTTGCCGAGACCGATGGCGCCACCATCAAGAACTTCCTTGTCGAGGACGCCAACATCTGGGCGGACTTCCGCGGCGGCATCATCGTGGGCAAGGCCGTCAACACCAGCTTCGAAAACGTCATGGTCATGGAGAGCACCCTGCACGTTACGTGCGCCAACAACATGCTCAACGTTATCACGAACGCCGGCTTCGAAGGCGGCATGATCGCAGGCGAGCTGGAGGGCTGCAATCTGTACAACTGCGAGGTGCGCGGCGGTCGAGCCGTCCATAACACCACTGCAGGTGTGCAGGCGATCGGTGGCGAGGGCCTGTACATGGCGGCATTTGCCGGCTACGTCAAGAACTCGACCATCGAGTACTGCCGCGTCACGCCCACGCGAAGCGAGGATGGCTCCTCGATGGACATGACCGACGTTACCAATAAGTACGATGTGGCCATCGGCGCCCTGGGCGGCAACAACGTGTACGCTTCGGGCTTCGTCGGTTGCATGGCGGAAGGCGCTAAAGTCATCGATTGCTTTTCAACGGCGAAATGCTATAGCTATGCTGCTTCTTACGTGGGCGTTGTCTCCGTAACGCGCGCTTGGACGGGCGGTCTTGCAGGCCGCATCTTGTCTAAGAGCGGTAATGAAATCACTCGCAGCCATTTCGCCGGCGATTTGAGCTCGCGTCAGTACAATCCCATCGCCGTGATCCCCATTATTCAAAACGACGTGAACTTGGGCGGTATTGCCGCGCGCGCCAACAAGGGCGACGCCACGGTCACCGAGTGCTACTTTAAGCCGAGCGTGAGCCTGTCTGGCAATAGCCAGGGCAATCCTGCCAAAAAGAAGATCCCCTCGTTTGGCGGTGACGGTACCACCAAGGGCGACGGCTACGGCCCGTGGGATGACGAGCGCTACACCACGCGCGAGCTGTGGGAAGAGCACGACTATGACTTTTGCGCCGGCACCAAGCGCTCGACTGATAACGACAAGGCTCTGGGTGGTCAGCACACCAATGAGTGGGCGATGGATTACAAGCTGAATATCCCCGTGCATGGCCAGAGCGTTAAGGCGACGATTGATTTTCCCGGTGCGGGCACGGCAACTGTTCTGGCAACCATGTTGGGCAAAGACCAGTCCACCAGCGATCCGTACACCTTTGCGGTGAGCGCCGTGCTAGCCGGAACGGCACAGGGCTTGGCCCAAGGCGATACGTCGGTAACGTTTAAGCAGGAGACCTCTGCAAAGCCTGAGGGGCTGAGCGAGGCGAACGACGGTTACCGCTTTATGGGTTGGTTCCGCGAACCCGATGTGCGTGTGAACCACATTGGCCAAGACAACAGTTGGTTTGACGGCAAGACCGATGGTGCTGCTGTGAGGGATGGCAAGCGCGTTCAGGACAACACGAAGCACGAGGCGACCTCTATCTACACTGCCGACAACGGCAAGGATCATGCCGAGAGTGAGGGCTTCAAGGGCAATGACCTCTTTATCGCTTCATACGAGGCGCAGGTGCTGCTCTATAACGTTAAGGGCGAGACGCTTGATTGGAAAGACGGCAAGGCACACGATCCGTCCACGGACTGGTACCGCTATGGCGTCGGTTTGACGCCGGCTGCCCCCGCGGATCGCGGCGGCTTGCCGCCTACCGCGACGTTTATTGGATGGACCACGCAGCCGAACGCCGATAAGAGCATGAATGGCGCCTATGCTGCCATTACCTCAGATCAGCTGGCTGATCTGAAAAACAAGGGAGCATTCTATCCCGTGGGCAGCGAGATTGCCGTGGTCGGCCCCACCGATTTCTATCCCGTGTACAGCGACTATGTTTCGAACATCATGACGGTGTTCGAAGGCAATGAGCAGGATGAACTCGGTGATGTGACCCAGCGCGTTGGCGTGGGTAATACTCATGTGGGCGTGCAGCCGGGCGAGAATGGAACGAGCTCCTATACCGTGCAGGTACGAGATAAGGACAATAAGCCTCTGTCCGATGGCGGCAAGCTGCCCGATGGCTATCGCTTCTTGGGTTGGTACGAAAACAAGGGAACCGAGGATGCCCCGCTAGAGGTGCGCGTAAGCCGCGACCCCAGCTATACACTCCCTGCCGATGTCGATCTAACCGTGCGACACACCTACATCGCCCGCTTTGAGTACCGGGTGGATTATTACGTTCGGGCTTATACCAACCATGAGTTTACGGACAGCAAGCTACTTTGTTCCGTTTGGAATCGCTATCGAACGCCCTTTGAGGAAAACGTCGGTAGTACCTTCGTGCGTGAAAACGTCGTCCACTGGGGTCCGGAGCATGTTGACCACGGTATAAAGGATAGGTATGACGAAACGTGTGGCACGCGCTTCACGGCGAATACCCTTGTCGTGAGTCCCCTTAATGCGTACTCGCACAACGTTAAAAACGATACGGGAGCCGATACTCTGAAAAACCTCTATGCCGATACCGATTTTCCAGGCGCTGCAACGCTAAGCGATACTTGGACTTCGGCTTCGCTGAACGTAACGGTCAAACCGGTGAATGATCGCTATCGCCTGAATTTCTGGACGCTTGAGCGCGATGGTGAATATTGGACATATGTGAAAAATCCCATCGAGAGCATGGTGCGTACAGATAAGAAGTACTACGTTCGCGCGATGATTACCACGGACGTTAATTTCTACAACAAGGGCGATAAGGTCGTGAGGACTGCCACGCGGCGCTATGAGAGTAACTTGCTGCAGGCCAAGGTGAACGGGGTTGATCCGACGTTCACGTATTACTACCCGCATGTTAATACGTCGGTTAAAGTGGCAGAAAAGCCAGAAGATGGTGAGAAGGGATCGTATGAGAGCCCCCTGACCCTCGAAGCTTCCCCGACCGATGCGGAGATGGCTGTGCCGGGCTATAAGTTCCTGGGCTGGATTTCGACCGCCGAGGTCCAGCAGAATTCTCCCGTCTGGAAATATATCTATGATGTTGCCGGCGATCCCTATGTGACGAGTGATCCGGAGAAGGCGGCGCCATACTTGGCGACACCTGACTCCAAGGTCACCCAGTGGCAGGATGCCTATCCCGTCTACGCGAAGTACGACGTCAACTACACCACCAACCTGCACCGCGCCGGTTTTAATGGCACTTCCGAGGTGAATGTTCCTAGGTATGACATCACCCCTAATCTCAATGCGGACACCGATCCCGCCACGGCAACGGTGACTCCTGATATCGAAACGACGGTATACAAGTCAGGCGGCGAGTTATACAAGCTGAATAAGGTCGAAATCGAACTCCCGAACGGTGAGGTCAAGGAGCTCGAATCTGACGGCAATAACTCGTATACCTATCCGGTGGAGCCGGGCAAGCCTTACACGTTTGTGGCCTACTACACGCCCATTGCGGTGGTGTATCACCTGAACGACACCGATATCGATGGCAAGCTCGCGCAGGAGGGCAATACGCTCGGCAGCCTTAAGGATGGCATGCCGCTGCCGACGTATAACGTTGGAGACATCGATGCCGCGACGAGCGCATACAACGTGTTCGCGGGCTGGACGGAAACCAAGCCGGCTGCTGGTAGCGGCTATGTCGTTTGGTCGGACGGTCTTCCCATGGTGGATAAAAACACTGTGGTCAAGGCCCCCATGGAGCTGTACCCGGTTTACCGTCCCAGCGCGGTAAAAGTCCAATCGAATATCGATGCCAATCTGGATGACCCCGATTCCGTGCGTTCTCTTTCGCGCACCGACTCTGGCGATCAAATTTCGCTGGAAGTAAGAGCTACAGCTGAGGTTGTCGACAAGGATGGCACCAAGTACGACTTTGTCGGCTGGTCGCGCGACTATGAACCCGATGGCAAATACACCCTGTTGACCGATGACGAGAAGTATCCCCTCGAGGGCAGCGAGCCCTTTGAGAGCGTGACCTACACCGCGGTGTACAAGGTCACGCCGTATAAGGTGCGCTATCACAGCGTCGACGGGTCGGTCGTCTTTACGGCGACGGTCGACTCGGACGGCGAGCGAGCGACGGGCGCCGGCTTTGTCCATAACGTCGATGTTCCCAAGGTGGATGAGAGCGGCAACCCGGTCTATGACAAAAACGGCAATCCCGAGATGGAGAAAAAGTCCGTGGCATACGACCCGGACGCCCACTCCAAGATCGTCGCGCTGCTCGATGAACAGGCGGCCAGCGG
>CABUTL010000009.1 GCA_902494375.1 uncultured Collinsella sp. | reverse complement strand
CTGGAACACGATGCGGCCGGCACCGATGTTGAGGTGACCCACCTCGGAGTTGCCCATCTGGCCGTCGGGAAGGCCCACGTCCTCGCCCGAAGCGCCGAGCGTGGTGTGGGGGTACTTCTCGTACAGGCTATCAAGGAAGGGCGTCTTGGCAGCGGCGACGGCGTTCTCGCCATCGGCCGGAGCAAGGCCGCAACCATCCATGATGATCAGGAGTGCAGGAAGATGACGTTGTGCCATATGTCCTACTCGCCTGCCTTGACGACCATAGAGGCGAAGTCGGCAGCCTTGAGCGAAGCGCCGCCCACGAGGGCGCCGTCAACGTCGGGCTTGGCGACGAGCTCGGCGATGTTGCCGGGCTTGGCGGAACCGCCATACAGCACGCGGATGCCGTTGGCGAGCTCCTCGCCGAACATCTCCTTGAGGGTCTCACGGATAGCGCCGCAGACCTCCTGAGCGTCCTCGGCGGTAGCGGTCTTGCCTGTGCCGATGGCCCAGATGGGCTCGTAGGCGACGACGACCTGCTTGGGGCAGGTGATCTCAAGGCCAGCAAGGCCAGCCTTGACCTGGTTCACGACGTGCTCGACATAGGTGCCGGCCTCGCGGACCTCGAGGGACTCGCCGCAGCAGAAGACGGGAACAAGACCGGCGGAAACGAGAGCCTTAGCCTTCTTGTTCTGATCCTCGTCGGTCTCGTGGAAGTAGTCGCGACGCTCGGAGTGACCGATGATGCAGTAGGTGCAGCCAGCGGACTTGAGCATGTCGCAAGAAGACTCACCGGTGAAGGCACCCTTGGCCTCCCAGTACACGTTCTGTGCACCGAGGGCGATGGGGGCAGCCTGAATGCGGTCATGAACCGTGGTGATGTCGATGGTCGGAGGGCAGACGAGCACCTCGACGCCAGCCGGAACCTCGGGCAGAGCCTGAGCCAGCTCGTCGGCGAGCTTGGCGGCCTCGGCGACGTCGTTGTTCATCTTCCAGTTACCAGCGATAAGAAGGGTGCGATTAGGCATCGAGAAGCGCCTCCACTCCGGGCAGGGCCTTACCCTCGACGAGCTCCATGGAAGCGCCACCACCGGTGGAGATCCAGCTCATCTTGTCGGCCAGGTTGAACTTGTTGACAGCTGCGACAGAGTCACCACCGCCGATGATCGAGGTGCAGTCAGCCTCGGCGAGAGCCTCGGCGATAGCCTGGGTGCCGTGAGCAAAGTTGTCAAACTCGAAGACGCCCATGGGGCCGTTCCAGAACACGGTCTTGGCGCCCTTGACAGCCTCGGCATAGAGCTCCTCGGTCTTGGGACCGATGTCCATACCCTCACGATCGTCGGGGATAGCGTCGGAAGCAACAACCTCGGGGACAGCGTCCTCGCCAAAGTGATCGGCAACACGGTTGTCGATGGGGAGTAGGATCTTGACACCCTTCTCCTCGGCCTTCTTGAGCATCTCGCCGGCGCGCTCGACCCAGTCCTCTTCCTTGAGGGACTGACCAACGGACAGGCCCTGAGCCAGGAAGAAGGTGTAGGCCATGCCGCCACCGATGATCAGGGTGTCAGCGGAGTCGATGAGGTGATCGAGAACGCCGATCTTGGAGGAAACCTTGGAACCGCCGACGATGGCGACGAAGGGGCGCTCGGGCTCGGCGAAGATGCCGGTCAGCGTGTCGACCTCCTTCTCGAGCAGGAAGCCAGCGACGGCAGGCAGGTAAGCGGCGGGGCCCACGACGGAACCCTGGGCGCGGTGAGCGGTGCCGAAGGCATCGAGAACGAAGACGTCACCATAGGAAGCGAGCTTCTTGGCGATCTCGGGATCGTTCTTCTTCTCACGCTTGTCAAAACGGACGTTCTCGAGAACGAGGACCTTACCCGGCTCGACGGCGGCGACAGCCTCAGCAGCCTTCTCGCCGTAGGTGTCAGCGACAAAGGCAACGTCGAGACCAGAGAGCTCAGCGAGCTTCTTGGCGACGGGCTCGAGGGACAGCTCGGGCTGGAAGCCGGTGCCCTCGGGACGGCCGAGGTGGCTCATGAGGATGACGCGAGCGTTGTGCTCAACGAGGTAGTTGATGGTGGGCAGGGCAGCCTTGATACGGGTGGTGTCGCCAACGACGCCATCCTTGATAGGCACGTTAAAGTCAACGCGGACGAGAACGCGCTTTCCGTCGACATCGATGTCGCGGACGGTCTTCTTGGTAAAGGCCATGTTTGCTTCTACCTTTCGTACGTGTCTGCCTCCCATTACGGCAGACGATTTCTTATAAAAAGGGCGCGACCCTAGGGTGTAAGCCCTATAAGGCCGCGCCCTTCTTTAGACGCTCAACGAGCTATTCGCTAAAAGCTAAATTAAGCAACGAACTTCTCGAAGTACTTGATGGTGCGGACCATCTGAGAGGTGTAGGAGTTCTCGTTGTCGTACCAAGAGGTGACCTGAACGAGGGTCTGGCCGTTGCCGAGGTCAGAGCACATGGTCTGAGTGGCGTCGAAGATGGAGCCGTGGGTCTCGCCGACGATGTCGCGGGAGACGATCTGGTCCTCGTTGTAGGCGAAGGTCTCGGGGATGGTCTCGGCGTAGGCCTTCATGGCAGCGTTGACCTCGTCGACGGTGACCTTCTTGTCAACGACGGCGTAGAGGTTGGTCAGCGAGCCGGTCGGCGTCGGGACGCGCTGGGCGGCACCGATGAGCTTGCCGTTGAGCTCGGGGAGAACCAGGCCGATGGCCTTGGCAGCGCCCGTGGTGTTCGGGACGATGTTCTCGGAGCAGGCGCGGGAGCGACGGAAGTTGCCCTTGCGCTGCGGGCCGTCGAGCGGCATCTGGTCGCCGGTGAAGGCGTGGATGGTGGTCATGATGCCGGACACGATGGGAGCGAAGTCGTTCAGACCCTTGGCCATCGGGGCGAGGCAGTTGGTGGTGCAGGAAGCAGCGGAGATGATGTTGTCCTCAGCGGTCAGCGTCTCATGGTTGACGCTGTACACGATGGTGGGCAGATCGCTGCCGGCCGGAGCGGAGATGACGACCTTCTTGGCGCCAGCGTTGATGTGGGCCTGAGCCTTAGCCTTGCTGGTGTAGAAGCCGGTGCACTCGAGAACGACGTCGACGTCAAGGTCGCCCCAAGGCAGGTTGTTAGCGTCGGCCTCCTTGTAGATCTTGATCTCCTTGCCGTCAACGGTGATGGAATCCTCGCCAGCAACGACCTCGTGATCGCGAGCGTAGTTGCCCTGCGTGGAGTCGTACTTCAGCAGGTAAGCGAGCATATCGGGAGAGGTGAGGTCGTTGATAGCGACGATCTCGGAGCCCTCATGACCGAACATCTGACGGAAAGCCAGACGACCGATGCGACCGAAGCCGTTAATAGCAACCTTTACTGCCATTGTGTCTCCTTTCGTAAGGCCCCCGCGAGCTACAGCGCCCGCCGTTGAGGCCCACAAACTAACCACTCGCCTAATATACCTTTTTTTTGACTTGAATTTCACGAGAATGCTCGAAATTGAAAATCAAATTTACGTTAAAACGTTTTAAATACTAAAATAGCAGCTAAATCCATATATAAGTCGTTACTTCAAACTACCTGTTTGCTTCAATGAGCTTTTCAAGCCGTAAAACACGATGGTAGAGGGCTGACTTCGACAAGGGAGGGTCAGCCATCTCCCCCAAATCACGCAGCGACAGATCGGGATAGCGCTCGCGCAGGTCGCAAAAGACCGCCAAGGCATCCGGAAGCGCATCACGAAGGCCACGCTGCTCGAGCTCATCGATAAGCGCAAGCTGATGTTGGGCGGCACCGGCGCTTCTGGTCTGGTTGGCGAGCTCGGCGTTCACGCGACGGTTCACATCGTTCTTAACCAACTTGACCGCGCGCGCCTCCTCAATCTCGGCAACGCTGCGCTTGGCGCCAATCAGCTTTAATAGATGCTCGATTTCCTCGGCGCTCTTAATGTACACGGCATATGACCCCCGCCGTGCATTAACACGAGCATGGACCCCAATCTGCTCCAACAGATCGCAAAGCCCCTTGGCATATTGCTCGCCCTGCACAGCAATCTCCAAATGAAAATCGCCGCGTGGATCGGCCACGAAGCCGCCCGCGATGAGCGCGCCGCGGATATAGGCAAGTCTACAGCAAGGACGGGCAACGATATGTCGGGGTACGCCGGCGACAAGTCCTCCCCTA
Source organism: uncultured Collinsella sp. (assembly GCA_902494375.1). Classification (GTDB taxonomy): domain Bacteria; phylum Actinomycetota; class Coriobacteriia; order Coriobacteriales; family Coriobacteriaceae; genus Collinsella. The sequence goes on along the minus strand of CABUTL010000009.1, from coordinate 14,112 downwards.
CGTTCGAGGATACCCAGCAGAACCAAGGCCTTATCCAGGTCTGGCTGATCAGGCAAGGTGATGAGGTAGTTTCGAACCTTATGCAATACAGATTTACGGACGGTGAACTCCGTTTTGAGCTTAAGGATACGATGCGTCAGCGTGATCATCGTGCGCGCGACGGCTCCCGTCTCAGTCGCAACCGTCAAACGATACCGCCCAGAGCCGGTAAGCGAGAGCGTACCGCTCACGCGCGTGAGGGCGGCAAGCGTCGACAAGTCGCAGTATTCACATTCGGGTTCGCAGCGCGCAAGCTCGTCGCGCACCTCAGCGGTAAACGACATGCAGGCCTATGCCTTCGTGTTGGCGCGCGACAGGTCGCGGTGGGAGATGCTCACATGATACTGAGCGCCTTCCAGGTAACGGGCCGTGGCCTCGGCAATGGCAACGCTGCGGTGCTGGCCGCCCGTGCAGCCGATGGCGATAGAAAGCTGCGGCTTACCCTCCGCGATATAACCGGGCATGACCGTATCGAGCAGCTGTGTCCAAGCCTTCCAAAACTCCTGCGTCTTGGGATGGTCCAGAACAAAATCGGAGACCTTTTTATCGAGACCGGTCATCGTGCGCATCTCGGGATCGTAGAACGGATTGGGCAGGAAGCGGACGTCGATCATAATATCCGCTTCGACGGGCATGCCGTGCTTAAAGCCAAACGAGAACACGTGGACATCCATAAGCTGCTGGTCGGACAGCTCGGAAAATGCCATACGCAGCTTGTTGCGCAGCGCAGAGGTGCGCAGACGGCTCGTGTCGATAATCATATCGGCTCGGTCGCGCACGCCCTGCAGCTGAAGGCGCTCGCGCTGAATGGCATCGGCCGTAGTCTCCCCCGGCTTGGCAATGGGATGACGGCGGCGATTTTCGCTGTAGCGACGAATCAGCACCTCGTCAGAAGCCTCCAGGAACACGATGTCGCAGCTCATCTCGCGCTCTTCGAGAGCGGCGACCGCATCGAGCAACTCGTCAAACAGTCCCTGGCTACGCAAATCGCAGGTGACGGCGAGATGCCTGCCCACGCCCGTATTGATGCCGACGAGCTCGGCAAGCTGGGCGATGAGACGCGGAGGCAGGTTATCGATGCAAAAATAGCCCATGTCCTCGAACACGTGCATGGCCTGTGTGCGGCCTGATCCGGACATTCCGGTGATGATGACGATATCGGGGATGCGCTCCGAGCGCTCCGCCGCATCCATGGCATCTCCCTTTTGCATGTGTTGCCTCCCGAAAACAAGCGCGGGACCCAGCAACCCGGATCCCGCGCGGTCAATTGCCTATATTGAGTATACCGCCCCGAGCGGATACGAGGCCTGTCTTACGCCTCAAGCGCAGCCTTGAACCAACTCGTAATACTCGTGGGGTGCGTGATGGCGGTGCCGACGACAACGGCCCAGGCGCCAGCATCGATCGCGGCGCGAGCCTCCTCGGGCGTATGCACGCGACCCTCGCAAATGATGGGAAGGCCGGGGAATTCCTCGGTCGCCTGACGCAGGAGCGGCAGATCGGGGCCATCGGCCATGGTGCAGTCGATGGCGGCAACACCATGAGACAGCGTGGTGGACACCAGGTCGAAGCCCATGTCGACAGCACGACGAATATCCTCGATGGTGGCACAGTCGGCCATCAGGAGCACGCCCTCCTCGTGCAGCGGACGGAAAGTATCTTCGACGGTCTTGCCATCGGGACGCGGACGATCGGTGGCGTCGATCGCCACGATATCGGCACCCGCAGCAACGCAGGCGCGAGCGTGGCGCAGCGTCGGCGTGATGTAAACGCCCTCGTGCCCATCCTTCCACAGGCCGATGACGGGAACCTCACAGCGACCCTTAATGGCGGCAATGTCGGCAAGGCCCTGGCAGCGAATGGCGGCGGCGCCGCCGAGCTCGCAAGCGCGAGACATTTGAGCCATGGTCTCGGGCGTACGAAGCGGCTCGCCCATATACGCCTGAACGCTCACGACGAGCTTGCCCTTCAGGGACTGGATCAAAGGATCAACGGTCATGTTCGACTCAACCTTTCTCAAAACAGCCTTCTGAGACGCCGCACCTTGACGTTCAAACCGTCGCTCGCGTACCGAAGTACGCTTCGCTCCTCTTTCACGTCAATCTGCGGCACCTCAGAAGGCACACTTGGTAGTTATGTTTACTTCAACGAAGCAAGAAGGTGTTCGGCGGCACCGATGAGCGGAGCATCGCCCTCCAGAGAACCGATGAGGATCGGCGTGTCCTGAAGCGGATCGAGCGCCTGGCTGGCATAGCCCTTGTGCACCGAATCCTTCCACGTCTGCGAACGCCAATCGGGACCTTGGTGAATCACGCCACCCGAAAGCACGATGACCTCAGGGTCCAGGATGTTAGCGAGCGAGCCCAAGCTGGCACCCAGCGCAAAGCCGGCGTCATGGATGACCTCGGTCGCCTTTGCGTCGCCCGCACGGCACAGGTCGTTCACATCGCGACCGACCGAAGGACGGCTGGGGTCGACGCGACCAAAGCGCTCATCGTACATACGACCAATGGAAGTGCCCGAAGCAACCGACTCCAGATGGCCGGAACGCCCGCAGGCGCAGGGAATACCGGCGGCAGCCGAGCACTCGATGTGGCCCATATGGCCAGCAGCACCATGGAAACCCTGCATCACGCGGCCGTTCTCGACATATGCGCCACCGATGCCCGTACCGATGCCAAGACACAAGACGGAGAACTTGCCCTTGCCGACGCCCCAGTGGGCCTCGCCCAGAGCATGAGCCTGCACGTCGCCTACAACGGCAACGGGAAGACCGAGGTCCTCGCGCAGGCGCGGCCCCAACTGAACACCGGACCAGCCGGGCATGATCTCGTTGGCATACGCGATGGCGCCCGTCTTGGGATCGACGACGCCGGCGGCACCGATACCGACGCCAAGGACCTCGACATCGGGATTCGCCTCGAGAGCAGCCTTGATGGACGCCTCGATACGTTGGAAGACGGCCTCGCCGCCCTCTTGGGCCTCGGTGGGAACCTCGGCCTCAAAAACAGGATGGGGCACACTACCGTCAGCCGGGTACTCCATGATGGCAGTCGCGATCTTAGTTCCGCCGATATCGACAGAGCAGACGTACTTGTTCTCCATGTCGCTCTCCTTAGGAGATAAAAAACAACTACAGGAAATGCGCCGTCAGGCTAGCCGTCACAGCGCGGAAAAGGTTTTCCAGGTGCCCGAGATCGCCAAGAAACCGTGTGACCATTGATCTAATGGGTCATGGCCGCACGGTTGAACGGCGAGGTCGGGTGCCCGGGGAAGCTTTACAGGAGACCGTTGTCCTGGAGGACCTTCTTAATCGCCTCGACGTTCTCGCCGGTCATGGCCTTCACCGGGCGCGGCATGGTCGGGCTGTCGAAGATACCCATGAGGTTCATAGCGGTCTTGAAGGCGCCGACGCCACCGGCATAACCCTGGACGCCCGAGGTGACATCCCAGATGTGCGAAATCTCATTGAGGCGATCCTGCTCGGCCTTGACGGTAGCCCAGTCACCAGCCTGAGCGGCCTTCCACTGACGCACGTAGCCCTCGGGCTCAACGTTGGCGAGACCCGGAACGGAACCGTCGGCGCCACCGAGGTAGGCGCCGTCGACAACAACCTCGTGACCGGTGAGGATGCTCATCGGATGGCCGTTCTTCTCGTTCTCCTGAACGAGGTAGCGGAACGAGATGTCATCACCCGAGGAATCCTTGACGCCGGCCAGAACGCCCTCGGCACCGAGCTTGGCAAGGAGCTTCCACGGGAGCTTGGTGTGGACACACACGGGGATGTCATAGGCGAAGATGGGCAGGTCGAGTTCCTCATGCAGGATGCGGAAGTGCTCCTCGACCTCGGTCATGCCCTGCAGGGCATAGAACGGGCAGGTGGCGACAAGCGCATCGGCGCCCAGCTCCTGAGCGACCTTACCGTGCTCGATCATGCGCTCGGTCTCGGTGTCGATGATGCCGACCAGAACGGGAACGCGGTGGTCGACGATACGGACGGCCTCGGAGATGATCTGACGGCGACGCTCGTCGGTGGAGAAGACGACCTCGCCCGAGGAGCCCAGGAAGAACAAGCCATCGACGCCGGCATCGATCATGCGGTTGATGCTGCGCTCAAAGGAGGCAACATCGAGCTGGTGGTCTTCGGTATCGGGAACAACGACGGGAGGGATAACGCCGGTGAATTTCTGAGTTGCCACAAGAATCTCCTTAGTTGTCTGGTGGGCAGCCCTATGCCGCCCACTCTTGTTGGCAGTGTCCAGGCCGTCTAGGCCAAAGAACACGAGTAGAACGTTTGGTTAAAAAAGTCGACGACTTCGTTTTCGAACGCATTGATGCGCTCGTGAGCGTATTTGGCATAGATGATATGTCTCCGGTCACACTCAAGGCCGTTGAATACGGCAAACTGATCCTTGGGATCGCTCACGGTATCCATGAGCGATGTGCCCATGAGCACCGATCCGCGCACCCGAGACGACAGCGCCTCGAGGCCGCCAGGAAGCGGATTGGCAACCGCCGTGCAGGCGAGACCCCGCTCGTCCAGAGCAGAAACCGCCAGCGCGACTCCGCCGCCTAGACCCTCGCCCCATGCAAAGATGCGGTCGGGGTCCATGCCATCAAGATTGCGCGCCACCTTCGCCAGCGCGCAGCCCCAACGGACGCGCTCGACAAAAGCGGGCGAAGAAATCCCCCGCTGCAGGTCGTCCGCACCAGCAACATCGTCATCCAGCGCGAGGACGGCATACCCCATGGCGGCAAATCTCGTCATGTGATGCCAGCCGCGCACAGGCCGATCGATGTCGTGGAACATCAGGCACAGCGGCACGCGCTCAGATACTCGGGCACGACCGACAGGCTCGATCAAACGAGCGTGAATCGCATCGTCACCGAGCTCAAAGGAGACCTCCGAGTAACGGGCGCAGGGGTTAACAAAGTCAATCGCCGTAATGGCCAGGCCTTGAATCTCAAGATTCGAAGCGCATGTCTCTAAATCAGAAACATCTGCTTGGACATCACCGCGCCAGTCCCGATATTCTGCGAGCCTTGACGAAACCGTTCCAGGAATTCCCACAAGCCCGGGGACAATCAGCTCGTCAACATTGCTCTCGCACTTAGACATGAGCCTCCCCTCCCTTGCAGAAAAACGGAATGATCAAATCGTCAAAATCCTGAATCTCCTCGTGGCCAAAGCCTTCAAAGAACTCATGACGCTTTTCGCAGGTCAGGTTGTTATAGACCGCAAACTGCGTCGCTGGCGGACAGACGATATCGGCTGTGCCGGTGCCAAACAGCACGGGGCATTTGACCATAGGGGCAAAGTTCTTGGAATCGAAGTACGCCAGCTTGGCATAGGCTTCGTCAATACGAGTCGAGTCCTCGTCAAACCAGCGAGACCAATAGCGCAGGCCCTCGTAGGCAATGTCATCGGCATCCAAATCCCAGACCAGGCGAAAATCTGACAGGAAGGGATAGAGGATGGCGGCGCGATTGATAAGCTCGCTGTTAAGTGCACAGGTCGCAATGCCCAAACCGCCGCCCTGAGACGCGCCGTTCACAAACACACGGGCAAGATCGATGCCCTCGAGCTCGCGAACGATGCGGCACAGGATGCGAATATCTTGGTGCAAGCGGACATAGTAGAGGTTGGCCGGGTCGCCGTCGATGCCGGCGACGATATGCCCGGCAACCGTTGTGCCCTCAAATCCACCAATGTCCTCGGAGGGACCTCCTTGGCCGGGGCAGTCGAGGGCGATGAGTGCCATGCCCATGCCCGCAAACGACGCCTGCTCAAACCAGCTGCGGCTTGCACCCGGATACCCATGGAACTGAAGCACCAATGGCACGGGCTCGTCCGAGACGGGTTTAAGGTACTTGGCATGCAGGCGCGCGCCACACATGCCGGTATACCAGAGGTCGAAAAGCTGGCAGGTCGCGGCATCGGCGACCGATGCCGTCTCGATCGCATAGTCAAGCCCGACGGCGTCGGCCTCGGCCATGCGATCCTTCCAAAAGAGATCGAAATCTGATGGACGGGGCATGGCGCCTCGGTATTCACCAAATTGATGTTGTAGCTCCTGAGCACTTGGCATGGCTCGTGAACCCAACCTTTCGAAATCGCAACGGAGGTGCGCCCGGCAAGGGAACCGGGCGCACGGGAGGGAAAGCGAGGCTACTCGCCGAGCTTGGGATGCAGCAGCGACGGCGCAGCGCCGAGCAGCATCTTGGTGTAGGGGTCCTGGGGGTGCTGGAAGACCTGCTTGGCCTCGCCCTGCTCGACGATCCTGCCGCCATTCATAACGATGATGTCGTCAGAGATATAGCGGACCGTCTGGATGTCATGGCTGATGAACACCATGGCCAGGCCGAGCTCCTTCTTAAGGTCGGTCAGCAGGTTCAGAATCTGCGCGCGGACCGAAACGTCCAGAGCCGAGGTGGGCTCGTCGGCGATGATGGCATCGGGGTTCAGCGACAGGGCACGGGCAATTGCGACGCGCTGGCGCTGGCCGCCCGAAAGCTGGCCGGGAAGAACCTCGGCGGCGGAGCTGGGCAGACCAGTGAGCTCCAAGAGCTCCTTGACGCGCTTCTCCTGCTCGGCCTCGGTACCCAGGTTGTGGACGCGCATGGGGTCGAGCAGTTGCTCGCGAACGACCATGCGGGGGTTGAGCGCCGTGGCCGGGTTCTGGAACACGACCGAGATGACGCGACCCATGTGGCGACGGTCCTCAGCGGTACGTTTGGTAACGTCCTTGCCCTTAAAGTAGACCTTGCCGCTCGTGGGGGCCTGCAGGCCGCACATGACGTTGGCGGTGGTGGACTTTCCGCAACCGGACTCGCCGACGATGCCGATGGTCTGTCCGGGCATGAGCTTAATCGTTACACCCTGGACGGCGTGAACCAGGTTGGGGTGCAGAATCGAGCCGGTACGGGTCCTAAAGGTGACGTGGACGTCATCAAGGAAGATGATCGGCTCGACGCCGTTGACTGCGGTCTCGCTCATCTACATCACCTCCGCGTGAGGGGTCAAACCATTTGCCTTGAGCACCTCGTCGGGGAGCTCGGAATAGAAGTGCTCGGTGCCGGGCACGCGCTTGAAGACCGGACGGGTGTCCAGGCCAATGCGCGGATGGCTCGAGCGGGGCGCGAAGCGATCGCCCTTGGGGAAATCGCGCGGGCTCGGAACGGCGCCGGGCACCTGGTGCAGGCGGCCCGAACCGCTCTCGATGGACAGGACGGAACCCAGAAGGCCGCGGGTGTACTCGTGGATCGGGTTGGTGAGCAGCTCCTTGGTGGGCGCCTGCTCGATAACCTGGCCGGCGTACATAACCGTGATGTTATGAGCGACCTCAGCGACCAGTGCCAGGTCGTGCGAAACAAAGATCATGGCAAAGCCGAGCTTGGCCTGAAGGTCGTTAAGCAGCTTGATGACCTGCTTCTGGACGGTAACGTCCAGAGCGGTCGTGGGCTCGTCGCAGATGACCAGCTTGGGGTCGCGGGTGAGGGCCATAGCAATCAGAACGCGCTGACGCTGACCACCGGAAAGCTCATGCGGATAGCTCTCGAGCGTACGCTTGGGGTCGAGGCCCACGAGCTCCAGGAGCTCCTCGGCGCTACGGGTGCCGCCACGCTTGGTGAGCTGCTTCATCTGGGCGGAAATGAGCATGGAGGGGTTGAGCGAGGACAGGGCATCCTGATAGACCATGGCGATATCGGTACCGCGCAGGCCGAACCACTCTTTCTTGCTCATCTTGAGCAGGTCGCGACCCTCCCAGAGAACCTCACCGGAAAGGTGCTCGTCATCGTCGGTCAGGCCCATGATGGCCAGCGTGGTGATGGACTTACCGCAACCGGACTCGCCTACCAGGCCCATGGTCTGGCCGGGACGGACGTCAAAGTTAACGTGGTCGACGACGTTGATGTCACCGTGGTGCTCAAACTGGATGCAGAAATCGCGGACCGAAAGGATCGGCTCAACGGACTCATCGGGCACATGGCGGTCGTTACGCTTGAGTTCGACATCACGCAGGGCGCCAAGACGGGCGGACAGGGACTGAGCCTGCTCCTTGTAGGCGCGAACGGGATCGGAGACCAGCAGGTCGGCCTCGCGGCGCTTGGAGGAGTCGGTCGGATCCAGGGCGGCGGAGGGAGCAGCGGCCATGGCGTCGGTAATGCCCTCGGAGAGGATGTTGAGTGCCAGGCAGGTGATCATGATGGCCAGACCCGGGAACAGCGCCTGCCACCAACGGCCAGCGAGCACGCCGCCGCGGGCGTCAGCGAGGATGTTGCCCCAGGTAGCGGTGGGCTCCTGGATACCAGCGCCGATGAAGGTCAGCGAGGCCTCGAAGATGATGGCGTCGGCGACCAGGGTAACGGTAAAGACCATGATCGGGGCGATGCAGTTACGCAGAACATGCTTGATCAAAATCCACGGAGCCTTGGCGCCGGAAACGATGACCGCGCGGACATAGTCCTCACCGTACTCGGACACGATGTTGGCGCGCACGATACGGGCAATCTGCGGAGTGTACATAAAGCCGATGGCGAAGATGATCGACGGCACGGAATTGCCCAGGATGGAGACGAAGACGGCAGCGAGGGCAATGCCCGGGATGGACATGATGATGTCCAGGATGCGCATGATCGCCTCGGAAACGGACTTGCGCGAAACTGCCGCGAGGGCGCCCACGACCGAGCCGCAGACCAGAGCCATGGCAGTGGCGCCAAAGCCGATGATCAGCGAGTAACGGCCACCGTAGAGCATGCGCGACAGAATGTCGCGGCCCTTATCGTCGGTACCGAAGATAAATCCGTTGCCGGGAGCCTGGCGAGCAGTGAAAATCTCGACCGGGCTATAGGGGGCAAGAAGGGGCGCCAGAATCGCGGTCAGGGCGACCAGCACCAGCACGACGGCGGCAATCTTAGAAGACAGCGTCATCTTCTTCCAGCCACCGAGCTTGAGCCCCTTAGAGGCAGCTTTCTCGAGCTGCTCGGTTTGCTTCTCTCGAATCTTTACCATAATCTACACCGTCCTGATGCGCGGGTTGATGAGCAGGTAGAGCATGTCAACCACGATGTTGATGATGATGAAGGCAAGAGCAACGACGATGACGACGCCCTGAACCAGGTTCGCCTCGTTGCCCTGAACGCCCTGCAGAATCGCAGTACCCATGCCGGGGAGGTTGAAGATGACCTCGATGACGACGGCGCCGCCCATGAGGTAGCCGATCTTAAGACCGAGGGTGGTGACCGGGGTGATCAGCGCGTTGCGCAAAACGTTGATGCCGACGACGACCTTCTCGGGAACGCCGGCGCCACGGGCCATGCGGACGTAGTCCTTGTCGAGCTCCTCAACCATGGCCGTACGCACGATACGAGTCATCTGGCCCGTCAGCGGGAATGCCAAGGCGATAGCGGGCATGATCATACGTCCCAGATAGCCAGCCGGGTTGGTGGTGAAGTGAGGCAGAGCACCCGATGCCGGGAGCACCTTAAGGTAGGAAGAAAACAGCAGAATCAACAGAACGGCAAGCCAGAACGACGGGGTTGCCAAGCCGGCGATGGAAAAGACGCGGATCACTTGGTCCGGCCATTTATCGCGATACAGTGCCGCGATGACGCCGAGCAAAAACGAGACGACCGCGCCGATGGCAAGACCGATGAAGGTCAGCTGCATCGTGACGGGCAGGGCCGTGGAGATGCGCTTGGCAACGGAGTTGCGAGCAGCACCATAGGTGCCCATGTCACCATGGATCAGATCGCCCATGTAGCGCACGTAGCGCACGGGCCAGGGGTCGTCCAGACCATACTTCTCATGGTACTCGGCAACCGCCTCGGGCGAGGCACCGTCACCCAACGCCGTATAGGCGGGGTCGGTCTTGGAGAACGACATAAGGAAGAACACCAGGACGGTGACGCCCAATGCCATGATCGGCAGCGCCACGAGACGCCTTCCAATCAAACGTAGAAAGTTGTTCACGTTCTCTCCCCTTTCTTTTGTCGGTAGGACCAACTGGTATATGAGTATGGATACTCATTACAAGACCCGAGCGACATCGAGGCCGCCCGGGTCTTTGTTTCAACTATGAGGACGTTGCCTTACGACCGACGCCCCACATATGACTCAAACGAGTCTTAGGCCTTGACGGTCGCGACGCCCCTGAAGGACATGCTCGTCGTGCCGATGCCCTTGAAGCCATCGAGGGCCTCGCCGTTGGGCGCGGTAGACGGATCGTCCCAGGAAGCGGAGACGGTCTTGACGTGGACAACGGGGTACAGAACAGCGTTGTCGGCGATGATGTCGAAGCACTCGTTCCACTTCTTCTGCTGCTCGTCGCCCTCGGCGGCAAGAGCCTCGTCCATGAGACTGTGGAGCTTCTGCCACTCAGCGGACTCCTTCCACGGGCAACGGGTCTGCATCCAGACGTTGTCGCCGTACCACCAGTTGAGCAGCAGGTCGGGGTCGGCGCCGAAGCAGGAAGGATCGCCAGGGGCAAGGAGGATATCGTAGGCCTCGCCGCCGTCGATGGCAGCGTAGGTGGCCGGCGAGGTATCGGTCTGGATGGTCACATCGAAGCCGAGAGCGTCGAGGTCGTTCTTGACCTGGGCGGCCATGCCCTTAATCTGCTCGTTGTCGGTGGTGCGCAGGGTGATGGCACCCGGGGTGATGCCAGACTCCTCGATGAGCTTCTTAGCCTTCTTGGCGTCGGTCTTGTACACCGTGGAAGCCTCATGATAGTTGGTGAAGCTCTTGGGCAGGTAGCAGCTGGCAGCGGTGGCAAGGCCGGCGAAAGTGTTGCTGACCATCTTCTCGGTGTCGAGCGCATACATGACGGCCTGACGGACCTTGACGTTGTTCCAAGGCTCCTTGGCGACGTTGAACATGATGAAGCGGGTGCCGAAACCCTGAACGTTATCGATCTTGCAGCCGGCGCTCTCGAGCTGGTCGACGGCATCAGCGGTAACGAGCTCCATAACGAGCGTGGAACCCTCCTGCTGAGCGGTAACGCGAGCGGTGGGGTCGGTCAGGATGCTGTACTGGATCTTCTTATCCTCGGCAGCATACTCACCGTTGTACTCGGGGTTGGGAACCAGGGTGATCTCGGTATCGGAGATAGAGTCGTACATCCAGGGGCCGGAGCCGATCGGCTGCTTGGCGCGATCCTCCTCGGTCTGGGTGGCCGGGGTAACGCGGACGATGGCCAGACGATCCTTGAGCAGGGAGAAGTTGGGAACCTTGGTCTTGACCGTCACGGTGCTGGCGTCCTTGGCCTCGATGGACTCGAAGGGCTGGAAGAACGGAGCATAGGTAGCGGAAGCGGCGCAAGCGGTGTAGGAGGCAACGACATCGTCAGCGGTGACCTCGGTGCCATCGGAGAACTTGGCGCCCTTGCGGATGGTGACCTCGAAAGTGGTGTCGTCCACGGACTTAGGATCGTCGGTGGCGAGCTCGTTGAAGGTGCTGTAGTCGTGGTAATCGATGCCGTAGAGGCCCTCGACGACGTGCCAGTTAGCACCCAGGCCCACAGCGGAGCCGGTGCTGGCGGGATCGAAGCTGGACGGAGCGTAAGCGGAACCAGCGGTGATCACGCCGCCGCCACGGTTGGCGGAATCGGTGGAACCGGAAGCGGAACCCTCGTCGCTAGAGCTGCCACCGCAGCCGGTGAGACCAAGCCCTGCGACAGCAGCGACGCTGCCGGTGAGGCCGAGGAACGAACGCCTGGACATACCCTTGTTGATGATGGCCATGTCTTCTCCTATCAATAGAGAATCTTACTCGGGAGCACCTAGACTTGCCCCCGCGCAACTTGCGGACGATATATACCTTACCTACCGACGAACCCAACTGAGGTGCCGCGCTCGGCGACCGATACATACATCCGCTTGAACGGTATTTACTACCGTTCACCGAATTCGTTGACAAACGATTCGCCAGACAGTATGTATCGGCGAGGTGAGATATCAGTCTTCGTCAACCCGCAGGATAGCAGGGTTTTCACTTGGGTCAGTCAAACGTTTTAGCGTTAATAAAACCCGAAACCAGCAGGCAATCATGGCGAAATAAATGGTTGAAAATCACGCAATCATGTATATCAGTAGTTTAGGCTCGTGTTTAGCTATCGGAATGGCCAGCCGCCGCCTCGGCGCGCTCGGCATTCCACGCAACGAGCGCCTCGTGGACCGCCTTGGCAACATCGGCAGGTATGCCGCGAACTTCCGCGATCTCTTGCTCGCTCGCCGCGCGCAAACGCTTCATCGAGCCAAAATGGCGCATAAGGGCACGTTTTCTGGTGGGTCCCACGCCTGGAACGTCATCGAGTACCGAAACTGTCATGGCTTTATCACGCAACTCACGATGGAATGTGATGGCAAAACGGTGCGATTCATCGCGCACCTGTTTAATTAGATAGAGCGACGCGGACCCGGTCGGAAGCACGACGGGAGTCTCGTCCCAAGGCACGAAAACCTCCTCATCGGCCTTTGCCAAGCCACAAACTGGTATATCGAGCCCAAGAGCCTCAAGTTGCTTGATCGCAGCGGTCAATTGCGGCTTACCGCCATCGACAACGAGCAAATCGGGGCGCGAGCCAAAGCGCTCGTCGGCCATGCGCTCGGGAGCATAGCGTCGTCCCAAAACCTCGGACATCGACACGAAGTCGTTTGCCTCGTCCAATTCGGCCTGAATTTTGAAACGACGGTACTGGCTCTTGTCGGCGCGTCCGTTGGTAAACACCACCATCGAGGCAACGGTAAAGGTTCCGTGCAGCGTCGAGATATCGAAGCACTCGATACGCATCGGCGGCGCCGGCAGCGCCAGCGCGCTTTCGAGCTCCAGGAGCGCTTGATTGGTGCGGTCGTCAGCGTACCCCGTTCGCATCATGTAGCGCATGAGGGCATGGCGCGCATTTTTGGATGCCATATCGAGCAAACGGTGCTTTTCGCCACGCTGCGGCCTATGGAGATGGCAGGAACGCTCGCGCTTGCCTGCAAGCCACTCCCCCAGCGCCTCCGCATCCTCAAGCTCGACAGAGAGGTTTATCTCAGCTGGAATATCAGCCGTCTCGTCGTAATAGCGCTTAAGAAAGCCCGACTGGAGCTCTTCCTCGTCAACATCAAGACCCTTGTCGAGAATGAACTCGCAGGTGCGAACTGTTCGGCCCTCACGCACGACAAAGACGCAAGCGGCAGAGATGGTCTCCTCGCGATAGAAACCGATGACATCGATATCGACACTGGAGGGAAAAACGACTTGCTGACGGTCGTCCAGACCCCTGATGACCTCCAAACGACGCTTGACGCGTGCCGCGCGCTCAAAATCGAGTGCCTCGGCGGCATCCGCCATCTCGGAAGTCAGCTCGTCGACGACATCCTTGCGATGGCCCGACAAAAAGCGCTCGACACGCTTGACGTTCTTGGCATAGTCTGCCGGGGAAATCGCGCCGACACACGCACCCGGCCCGCGCCCGACATGGTAGTCGAAGCAGGGACGCCCGTTTTGTGCGCAAATCATATTGACGATGTCTTCCTCGCCCTTGTGGGACTCGATGATACGGCGACAACGACGCCACTCCGCACAGGATGCAGAGCAGATGGGGATAACCTTGCGCAGCGTATCTATCGTCTCACGTGCCGCACGGCTATCGGTATAGGGTCCAAAATAGCGCGTTCCCGGCTTATGACGCTCACGCGTGTATTTGATAGCGGGATACAGGTCGCCCTTTGTAATGGCGATAAAGGGGTAGCTCTTGTCATCCTTGAGGTCGACGTTAAAGTACGGATGGTACTGACCAATCAAATTGCGCTCGAGCACCAACGCCTCGTGCTCGGTCTCCACCACGATATAGTCAAAGCTCGCCACCAGCTGCATCATCAGCGGGATCTTTTGACGCTCATCCTGCAGTGTCACGTACTGGCGCATACGGGAACGCAGGTTTTTTGCCTTGCCAACGTAGATGACATCGCCCTTGGCGTCTTTCCAAAGGTAGCAGCCGGGCTGCATGGGAACGCGCGAAACCTGCTCGGCGAGTGTTGGAATGTTGTCGTGACCGGCCACACGCACCTACTTGCGACGAAGCAGCG
>CABUTL010000008.1 GCA_902494375.1 uncultured Collinsella sp. | reverse complement strand
CTCGCGTCGTTGACAAAGCGCATCTGCTGCAGCTTGGCCTCTTGCATCTGGCGCAGCAGGCGGTTGAGTGCGACCTCGATGCTTGCCAGGTCGGCGTCGCCGGTGGTGACGCTCGGCGAGTCGACGCTTGCGCGCTCGATGGCCTGCTCCAGTGTTTCCATTTTGCCGCCGGCGAGTTGCATGCGGCCGAGTTCGTCCACGCGCAGGGCCAGATCGTTGAGCGGCGCCATGGTGCGGCGCACGCGGCGGGCGCCGCCGAGCATGTTGAGCACGCTGATGACCTGCCAACCCACAACGACAAGGTAGAGAGGCCATAGCGTGACGAGGTCCTGCGCGAGGGGGAAAGTCTTGGTGGTACGCGCAAGCTCGACGGTATAGGTGAGCGTTGTCAGGTCCCAGCCGCGCGCGGGCGTCAGCGTCATGCCGCGAACGGTGGCGCTGGGGATCCATCCTGCGGTAAACGCGCCGTTGGGCAGCGTCTGGTTGTATCCATAGACAAGGATCGCCGCCACAATCACTACTAGCAGCAGGTCGAGCCAAACGTAGCTCATCAGGCGGCGCCACATATAGCTCCAGTTGATGGCGCGGGCGATGGAGGTGACGCGCTTGGCCTCGGCGTTACGCGCGGCAGACATAGCCCACCCCGCGCACGGTCTGGATGATGCGGACGCCGCCGGCGTCCTCGATCTTGGCGCGTAGATGCGCGATGTGCACGTCGACGTTGTTGGTGTCGCCCATGTATTCGTAGCCCAGCGCTTCGTGCGCGATGCGTTCGCGCGTGAGCACGGTCTCGGCATGCGCCATAAGCAGGGCGAGGACATCGAACTCGCGGGCCGTGAGCGCAATGGGCGAGCCGCCGACCGTGACTTCGCGGCGGTCGGGGTCGAGCGCAACCGAGCCCACGGCGAGCGTGGCGGGGGAGAGCGAGGCGGAAACCTGGGTCGAGTCACTGACCGGGGGTATCGCGGTGGCGCCGACACCCGTGCCGCCTGCCGCGCCCGTCCCGATGCCGCCAACGCCCGAAGCCGCCCGCACGGCCTCCGAGCGCTTCAACGCCACGCGGATCCGTGCGAACAGCTCCTCAATCGCAAACGGCTTGGTCAGGTAATCGTCGGCGCCGGCATCGAGCCCGGCCACCTTGTCCATCACGGCATCGCGCGCGGTGACCATTATCACCGGCACATCCTTGTGCTTGCGGACGCGCCGCAGGACCTCCATGCCGTTGAGCTGCGGCAACAACACATCGAGCAGAATAAGATCGTAGTTGCGCTCCAGCGCCAGGTCCACGGCGGTGCGGCCATCGGCGGCGTGTTCCACCTGGTAGCCCTCGTGCTCCAGCTCGAGCGTCACAAAGCGGGCGATTTTCTCCTCGTCCTCTACGATCAGGATCCGTGCCATGCGTGCCCCCGTCTGCGATTACTTGTCGTCGTTCAGATTTTGCTTGATGTCGTCCGCGGCATCGGCGGCGTGATTCATAAGGTTGTTGATGCTGCCGGGCACGTCGCCGTCGCTGTCGATGCGGTAGCGCATGCCAAAGAACAGGCCAATCAGCATCAGCCAAATCGTAGCGCCCCAGGCAAACAGGGCGATGATGGGGATCAGGATGGGGATGTTGAGGATGATCGCATCGCGGCGCGTGGCGATAAACTTGGTGTCCAGGCTCAGGCGGAAGAGCTTTTTGAGGTACTCCCATACGCTGTCCATCTTCTTGGAGAAGTCGGTCTTTTCGCTCGACTTCTCGTAGGCGGCCTGCGCGGCGACCATCTCGGCTGAGGGCTCATCGACTGGCGCGGACTCGGTGGCGGCGTGCGCCGACGTGGTCTGCGTCTTGCCCTGCGACTCGAGCCAAATGATGGCGTCCAAAACGTTGCCGTCGGCGGCGTCGAGCGCGGCCTTGGCATCGGTGTAGCTCACGTTGCACTTGGTGCGGATGGTTTCAACTTTTTCGAGGTCGTCCATGACCTGTCCTTTCGTTCGATGGGCGCGACGCCGGGCGATCTGCCCGGGCGCGAGCGTTGCGTTCGGCGGCCTGCGTTGCGCGGCGCCGCCCCGCCCCTTGTTCGAACTCTATAGTGCAGGTTATAGATTAAGCGATTCTTGAGCCAAGATTAATGTTGGATGAGTTTTTGGGTAGCGGTGGGAAAAGTATTAGACCTCGATAGCGGGGGATGTGGTGCCGGTGCAAAACGGCGTCAAAGGTTGGTCGAGCAGGCGGTTTCTCCATTGATGTCCGCACGGCATGGGACACTTACCCTGCCGCCCTGCTCTGCCGCGGCGGCATGTACCCAAACAACGACCCTCTAAGGAGTTCGATACCAATGAGCGATAACACCAAGCATCTCGCAAAGAAGTGCGTCAAGGACGCGGGGCCGTGCCTCGCGTTGTGCCTTGCCGGCGCAGCGGTCGCGCTGCTGGCTGTTCTGGGGCCATTCGACGTGCTCCGAAGTGCCAGTTCTCTGCACGTTTGCATGGTCCTTGCCGGCGCCATGATGACCGGCGGCGTGCTCGATCTGGTTTTTTGGGTGCTTGACCCGTTTGGATGGAAGAACGAAGGGTAAGCCCTAAGGGATGGAAGGGCTGGAACGGTTGGCTTAGTGATCGTGCAGAATGTGGGCTAGCGACTTACAGGGAAGTGGTAATCCGATGACGGTCTATGTAACAGGCGATATTCATGGCGGCGCTGACATGCAAAAGCTCCGCGATTGGGAGCTTGGGGATAGCCTGGCGAGCGACGACTATCTCATCATCGCGGGCGACTTTGGCTTTCCCTGGGACTTTTCTACCGAGGAATGTGCCGATATTGCTTGGCTGGAGTCGCGCCCCTACACCGTGCTGTTTGTCGACGGCAACCACGAGCGTTTCGATCACTGGGCGGAACGCCCCATGGAGTTGTGGCACGGTGGGCTGACGCAGCGCCTGTCGGATACCTCGCCCATACGGCGCCTGACGCGCGGCGAGGTTTTTGAGCTCGACGGCTCAACGGTCTTTACCATGGGCGGCGCCACGAGCGTGGACAAGGAATACCGCATTCCGTATTCCAGCTGGTGGCCGCAGGAGCTGCCGGACGAGCGCAACTTTGAGGAGGCGCGGGCAAAGCTCGACAGCGTGGGCTGGACGGTCGACTACGTGATCACTCACACCTGCTCTACGCGCATGCTTTCGTCCACGCTTTATCCAGCGTCCGGCTGGAATTGCCCCTCCGTTGATCGGCTTACGGCATTTTTCGATGAGCTGGAAGACCGCTTGGACTACAAGCGCTGGTACTACGGGCATTTTCATCGGGATACCAACCCGGCCGAGCGTCACACCGTGCTCTACGACTGCATCGTTCGCTTGGGCGACGAACTCCAGCCCTGGGATGTTGCGTAGAGGCGGGGTGGCTGGCTACTCGACCGTTACAGTGATGTTCTCCCGATGCGCGCGGATGACGTCCCAGCTAAAGTGCTCGACCAGCTGCTCGGCGGTGCGCGGCGTGGTGTTCGGCGCGATGCCTGTTTGCCCGGCGAGCCATCCCAACAGTGCCTCGGGTGTGCCAAAGCGGGTGCGGAGCTCGCCCAGGTCCAGATCGCGATCGCGCTTGGAAAGGCGGCGGCCGTCCGATGACATGAGCAGCGGAATGTGCGCGTAGTGCGGCGTGGGCAGTCCCAGCAGATGTTGCAGATAGATCTGGCGCGGCGTGGAACCAAGCAGGTCGCATCCGCGTACGATCTCGGTGACGCCCATGGCAGCGTCGTCGACCACCACGGCCAGCTGATAGGCAAACACGCCGTCGCTGCGGCGCACCAAAAAGTCACCGCACTCGGTGGCGAGTGCTTCGCATTGGGCTCCGTACGTGCGGTCTACGAATTCGATCACGTCGCCCGCGAGGTCGTCGACGGTGGGCACGCGCAGGCGCGTGGCCGGAGCGCGCAGGATGCTGCGGCGGGCAACCTCCTCGGCAGAAAGGCCTCGGCAGGCGCCGCGGTAGATGGGCGTGCCGTCGCTGGCGTGCGGCGCGCTCGCGGCGTGGAGTTCGGCACGCGTGCAAAAACAGGGATAGGTGAGGCCGGCGTCTTGCAGCTGGCGCAGGGCGTCCTCGTACAGATCCAGGCGATCGTGCTGGTAGTAGGGGCCTTCGTCCCACTCGAGCCCCAGCCAGGCCAGGTCGTCAATCAGTTGAGCGGCAAGCTCGGGGCGCTTGCAGCGATCGTCCAGGTCCTCGATACGCAACACGATGCTGCCGCCCTGGCTGCGGGCCGAAAGCCATGCGCACAGGCAGCTGAACACGTTGCCCAAGTGCATGCGGCCCGAGGGCGACGGGGCAAAGCGACCCACGACGGGGGTGGGCACTGCCGTTGCTGGTGCGTCCGCGGCGTGTGTTGCTATGTTGCGTGCGTTGATATCCATGCGGACGAGTATAGCGCGGGGCTTGGCAGGGAAGGCGTTGCCGCGCTCACAAGTTGGCGGCGGTGCGCATTGCGCACGGTGGGTTTGCGGCTCAAGGTCTCGATCGCTGCGTACCGACTTAGCCTCACAAACGACAGAAACCCCGGCAGCTCTTCGCAACTGCCGGGGTTTCCGCGGAAAAGGGGGACATGATCCTCGAGCGAACGGCAAAGGGGCAAACCGTTTTCGCTCAACTGCTTTATGCCCCTCGGCTGGCGGCTCAATCAGCGCGTGCCGCACCCACACAAAGCCGCTACACCTGTGACAGAGCTGTGAAGTGGTGTCTATTGCTGGCGCAGGCCATGCCAAGGAGTGTCCCAGATTGCCGGCAGATAAGGAACGTCCCCAGGTGCCGGCCGCGGGCGTGACTTTCGTCCCGTTTGATACTCCGCTGGCCTAGATGTTCGTCATGTGCGCCCGTAAACGTGGGACAATGGCGTTGCTGGTATCACAGACAAAGGATGTGCCTATGAACGCCCCCGTTGCCAAAACCTGTCGGCAGCGCCGCCTGTTTGCGCGATTTGCTTCCGTCTGCGCACTCGTCGCGCTTGCATTGCTGCTACTGCCCGCCGCTGCACACGCCGACGGTTATTCCATGACCCAAACCTATATCGGTGCCACGGTTGAGGCCGATGGATCGCTGACCGTTGTCGAGGGACGCCAGTTTGATTTCGATGACGACATCAACGGCGTGTTTTGGGAGATCAATACGGGTACCAACCAGCAGGGCGGCACGGCGGGCGTCGACGTGCTGAGTGTCGAGGAAGAGGACACCGCGTTTAACAAAGTGGATAGCGCGAACAAGGGTGACTCTGGCGCCTATACGGTTGGGCAGAGCGGTGACGGCGTAAAGATTAAGGTATTCAGCCCTCACGAGAGCGGCGACAGCGCGACCTATTACGTGAGCTATACCATGACCGGTGCGGTCATGAACTGGGCCGATACTGCCGAGCTCTATTGGAAGTTCGTGGGCGACGGCTGGTCTGCGGATTCCGATGACGTCGAGATGGAAGTGCGCTTCGCAAATGCCGCTGCCGGGACGGCGGCCGTCAAGGGCGATAACTTCCGCGCATGGGGCCACGGCCCGCTGACGGGCGACGTGTCACTCGATGAGGACGAGCCCATGGTCACCTATACCATTCCCTGCGTGCATCAGGGCGAATTCGCCGAGGCGCGCATCGCCTTCCCCAGCGACTGGGTGCCGCAGCTTGCCGCCTCGGGCGAAGAGCGCATGTCAACGATTCTGAGCGAAGAGAAAGAATGGGCTGACGAAGCTAACGCCCGCCGCGCTCATGCTCGCATGATTGCCAATGCGCTTGCCGTGCTAAGTGTTGTCGCAGCGGTGGTCTTTACCGGCATAATCGTTGTGCTCAAGCTGCGCCGCCGCAAGCCCAAGCCGCTTTTCCAGGACGAATATTTCCGCGACGTGCCCTCGGCCGACCATCCCGCCGTGCTTTCGGCCCTCATGAGCTGGAACGAGGTGCCCGACCAGGCATATATCGCCACGCTCATGAAGCTCACTGACGACCGTGTGATCAAGCTGGAGCAGGCGACCGTGACCAAGGCCAAGAAGGGTCTGTTGGGGCGTGAAAAAGAAGAGCAGACGTATCGCGTGACGGTGAGTGATGCGGGCTGGAAGTCGGCCAAGGGCATTGACCACATGGTGCTCAAGGTCTTCTTTGCCGGTGCTAAGCCTGACGAGAACGGTGACCGTTCGCGCACGTTCGACGAGCTGCAGCACTACGTCAAGCAGCACGCTACACCCGTGGGTGATAAGCTCGAGGACTATCAGAACACCGTTAAGGGCAAGCTGGCCGATAGCGAGTACGTTGCCTCGGACGGCATTGTTGCAATGGTGTTTTGCCTGGTTCTTGGTATCCTGATTGCCTTTGTTCCCGTGGGATCCATTTTCTTTACCGATGGCGCACAGGCGAACATTACCGCCGCGGTTATCTCGGTGCCGATTGTGCTGGTGGGTATCGGCGTGGGCCTTACGTTCCGCCGCTTTACGCCGGAGGGCGCCGAGGTGGCGGCTCGCTGCAAGGCACTTAAGCATTGGCTCGAGGACTTCACGCGTCTAAAGGAAGCCGTCCCCGGCGATCTGGTGCTGTGGAACAAGCTGCTGGTGATGGGCGTTGCCCTGGGTGTTTCCAAGGAAGTGCTGCGTCAGCTTGCCGAGGCCGTGCCGCCCGAGGTGCGCGAGGCCGACGGCTTCTATGACAATTATCCCTGCTACTGGTGGTACTACCATCATTACGGTATCGAGTCTCCGCTCGATTCGTTCGATGACGTGTATCACGAGAGCATCCGTGAGCTGGCGTCGAGCTCCGACAGCTCGGGCGGCGGCGGAGGCGGCGGCTTCTCGGGCGGCGGAGGCGGCGGCGTCGGCGGAGGCGGCGGCGGAACGTTCTAGCGAGTTCTGATTTTTGGGATGGATCTTCTCCGGCGACTGCCGACGGATCCATCCCATTTTTATGCGCTACCTACGAAGACTGTCCCCAACGACTAGTCACTGGGGACGTTCCTAAATGACTAGGTATGGCTGCCGGGTTTAGGCTGTTAGGTCGAGTTCGTAGAGGAAGCTTTCGCGCGGCATGTCGTGACGGCGCTCTTCGCGGTTGGCGCGGTGCGTGGCCGTGCGCTTAAAGCCGTGCAGCTCGTAGAACTTCCACGAGCAGTTGGAGTCGGTGTACAGGTGCGCCCTCGTCGCTCCAAGCGAGGACAGGTGCGAGACGGCGGCATCGAGCAGAACCGTGCCAACGCCCAGGCCATGGACATCGCGATCCACGGCAAGCAGCGTGACCTCGTTGTCGTGCGGCAACGGGCTGCTCTCGAGCAGGCGGTTGTTGGTTCGGATGGTTGCGCGCACAAACGAGAGATACTCGGCGCACGCATCGGGCTCTAGCTCACGCATCTGCGATAGCAGCGCGCGTTCGGTATCCATCCAATGCTCGTTGATAGTGGTGCCGGAGCTCTGTCCCGCACGCGCGAGCGAAATGCCACGCGCCTGACCGTCGATTACGGCAACCTGTGAAAACGTCGACGACGAAAGGCAATAGGCGAGGTCGCACGCGGCCTCAAGGCGGTTGTACTCATCGTTATCCGAATTGTTATGCCAAAGCTGCTGCAGAATCAGCGCGATGGCGTCGAAGTCTTCGGTATCAAACGGTCGGTAGAGAACCCGCGAGACCATGGTGCCTCTTTCTTTTGCGGATGCATATCGAGCACAGTTCTACCACGCCATTGGCATCTAATTATGGTGCCCCTGTGTTCCATGAACTCACCGTGCCCGGTGCCATGCCCATCCCCTCCGCTCGCAAACTTTTTCTGCACATGCGCCCGTTGCGGGGTGCATCGATGCGCTCGATGCGCTACATTAAATCAGTATTTTCAATGCCGCTGCGCGAGCGCTGCAGATCGACGTATCACCGACTCACAGAGCACGGCGGCGTACCAGACAGGAGGACTGCATGGGATCTGATGTGAAGATCGCACGCGCGTTGATCTCGGTTACCGATAAGACGGGCGTCGTCGATTTCGCACGGACGCTGGTTGACGACTTTGGCGTCGAGATCATCTCTACGGGCGGCACGGCTCGTGCCATCGAGGACGCGGGCATTCCCGTAACCCCCATCGAGGAGTTCACGGGCTATCCCGAGATGATGGACGGCCGCGTTAAGACCCTGCACCCCAAGGTTCATGGCGCGCTGCTGGCCCGCCGCGATTCCGAGCAGCACATGCAGGAGGCGGCTCAGCACGGCATTAAGCTGATCGACCTGGTCGTCGTCAACCTGTACGAGTTCGAGAAGACCGTCGCCAACCCTGAGGTCACCTTCGCGGACGCCATCGAGCACATCGACATCGGTGGCCCCTCCATGCTGCGCTCTGCCGCCAAGAACGCCACGAGCGTTACCGTCATTTCCGACCCGGCCGACTATGATGCCGTCCTGGCCGAGATGCACGAGACCGGTGGCTGCACCACGCTTTCCACCCGTCGTCGCCTGCAGGTGAAGGTCTACCAGACCACCGCCGCCTACGACACGGCTATCTCCCGTTGGCTTGCCGCCCAGGCAAGCGACGTGGCGGACACCTCTGCCAAGCTCGAGATCTCGCTGGAGAAGGTCGACGACCTGCGCTATGGCGAGAATCCTCAGCAGAAAGCCACAGTCTATCGCTTTGCCGAGGGCTGCGAGAACACCGCGAGTTCGCAGTTCCCGCTCGTGGGCTCCAAGCAGATCCAGGGCAAGCCGCTCAGCTACAACAACTATCTGGATGCCGACGCCGCTTGGAACCTGGTCCGCGAGTTCGACGAGCCGGCCTGCGTAATCCTCAAGCACCAGAACCCCTGCGGTTCCGCCGTTGCCGAGGACATCACGGCTGCCTACGACCGCGCTTTTGCCTGCGATCCCAAGAGCGCCTTCGGCGGCATCATCGCCTGCAACCGCGAGGTTCCCTTTGATCTGGTTGAGCACTTTGCCGATCAGAACAAGCAGTTCGTCGAGGTTATCATCGCCCCGAGCTACACTGCCGAGGCACTCGAGCGCATGGCTAAGCGTCCCAACCTGCGCGTGCTGGCCACCGGCGGCGTGGACCACGGCGCCCAGGTGGAGCTGCGCTCCGTCGACGGCGGCATGCTGGTGCAGGAGGTCGACCACGTGACCGAGGATCCCGCGACCTTTACGTTCCCCACCGACCGCAAGCCCACCGACGCCGAGATGGCCGAGCTTGAGTTTGCCTGGAAGGTCTGCAAGGGCGTCAAGTCCAACGCCATCCTGGTCTCCAAGGGCAAGGCCGGTATTGGCATGGGCCCCGGTCAGCCCAACCGCGTTGACTCTGCGCTGCTTGCCTGCGAGCGCGCCGAGGACTTCTGCGAGCGCGAGGGCGTGGAGAAGGGCGGCTTTGCCTGCGCAAGCGACGCGTTCTTCCCGTTCCGCGACAACGTCGACGTGCTTGCCGCGCACGGCGTGACCTGCATCATCCAGCCCGGCGGCTCCAAGCGCGATGACGAGAGCATTCAGGCCTGCAACGAGCACAATATTGCTATGGTCTTTACCGGCGCCAGGCATTTCCGTCACTAAGTTCCGCCCTGGGACAAAATAATCTCTGCAAAAGACGGCTGCTCCGTTTGGAGGGCCGTCTTTTTGGTATAAGAGGACGGAATGACTAACACGAAAGGTACAACCATGCCCCAGATTGATGATGCCGAGCTGTTTGGCAATGCCGAGGATCAGCGTGCGTACGAGGACTTTTGCGCCAATCAGGAGGCGGTCGAGAAGTTTACGCTCGACAAGCCCGCGCTTGTCTGCCGTTGGCGCATGTCCAATAAAAAGGTGCCCATGCTCAACCGCCACATTCGCGCACTGTCCGAGCGCCTGGTGCAGGGCGAGCCGCTTACCCACAACATGCTCAGCTGGGCCAAGCAGCACGTTGAGTGGTCGCTTGCCGAGGGCGATTACACCGCGCGCGACGGCGTGCTCATGCTGGTGATCGACATCAACGGTAATGCCGCCATGACGGTGGGGGAGTACGAGCCGCTAGCCGATACGTCGGCCAAGGCGCTGCGTGCCCGCTCCGCCGAGGCCCGCTCCGAGGCCGACGAGACCGGCGTGGCGCCCGAGCTGCTCGCCGCCGTCGATAACGGCGAGCTTGCCTTTGTGGCGCCAGCGGACGAGTGCCTGTGCGGCACGGCGACGCTCATTGAGCAGCTGGCCCAGACCAAGGGCATCCCGGTCGCGCGCGTAGATATTCCCGCACAGCTCAAGGGCGCCTTGTTCCTGGTGAGCGACGAGCACGGTGTGGTCCCCCCAACCGAGACGGACGCCGCCGAGGCCGACGCCGCTACGGTCGCCTTCTTCGCCGAAGGCTACGAAAAGCTCCGTGCCCGCCGCTCCTAATCTCAAGGCGGGGTGAGCTTACTGAAGCGAGCGAGCGCGTTCGATGGCGTAGGCGAGCGACAGCTGCTCCATCTCCGGGGCACATTTGTAGTTCAGTCCGGTGAGAGCTGTCACCTTATCGAGGCGATATCGAATCGTGTTCGGGTGCTGGTTAGTCTGCTTGGCGGTTTGCTCGATACGTCGGTCGTTCTCGATGAATGCGGCGAGCGTGGATTCCAGCTCACTGCCATGCTCACTGTCGTGCTCGCGTATCGGCGAGAGAATCGCCTCCGAGAACGATCGCATCTCCGGGGTTTCCGCAAAAGGCATCACGGTTTTCAGGATGCCGAGCTGCGTATAGCGGACGGGACCCTCGGCTCGTTGACAAGATAGGCGCTGTGCGTAAATCGCCTGCGAGATCGCCTGCGCCACCGCCTCGTCTCCAAACAGAATATCGCTGATGCCGAGCCCTTCCGCTCCGCCATCGATGCCGCTAGCCTCGATGAGCTCCGTGAGCGCCTGCACGATTCGCTCCACATCGAGCGTCTGCTCCGAGTCGCTTGTTGCTACGAATAGCAAACCTCCGTCATAGGGTGCCAGCATATTGTGGCATCCGGCGAGGGTCGATTTTGCACAGAGACGTTCGATTTGCAAAAACGTACGCGGGTCGAGGGGATCTGCAAACGATGCGAACAGGGCGACCGCTTCGTCCAGAAATGACGGGTTGAGGCTTCGGATGCGTCGGCAGATGGACTCGGGCGATACGTCTGTCCTCAGGGCATCGATCTCGCGCTGTGCGAAGTCGATGGACGCGAGCTGCTCGATATGCCGTTTGACCTCATAGATGACGCTGTCAAAGAACAGTGAGTCGTCGGTCGTGAGAAAGACCGGGTAGTGCCGCGCGTTGGCGTAGCGGATGGCTTGGTCGGGAATCGGGATGTGCAGGACGTTTTTGATGATGAGACCGCTCGTTCCCTTGGCGACGAGGTATTTCACGGCTTCAGTGATGAGGTACGGGTCGTCCTTCGCATAGAGGAAAGTGCTGAGGACGATCTCGTCTGAGCTGAAGTTGACGCGCTGGTACTTGCTCTTGAGGCCGGGCATGAGTTCATAATCGAGGATCCCGACGCCAGAGACGGCACGCGAGACGCCATCGCTGCCGGCGATTAGACGGACCGACCCCTCATATTCCCGTGAGAAGTCCGAGATGGTGTATAGCATTAGCATCACCTTGTAAATCATTACAATAAGTACCTGTACAAATAGGATAATCGCACATCCGTATGCCTTTGATGCGATAAATAGTTCAAATACCTGCTGATAGAACGAAAAATCAGATCGAGAATCGTTGTAGATTCCAACAAGAAATGATCCTTGGCGGCATCGTTACTAAACCGTACAGTGAAGCAACGTAAAGCTTTCGCTGAGAGGAGCGATGATGGGGCAGATGGTGGTGCTTTCGGCCGAGGAAGTTTCCAAGGTGCTGACGATCGAGGATGCAATCGCTGCCGTGGAGGAGGCATATCGCCAGAAGGCAACGGGCAAGGGTGTAGCGTGGCCGATGGTATATGAGCAGTTCGAGCCCGGTGTGGCCGATATGGATATCCGCTCGGGCGAGTTGGCGGGAAGCGGCCTCTTCGGTCTCAAGCTCACTGCCTGGTTCTCTCAGAATCCCAAAAAGGGGTTGCCCGAAATCTTTGGCACCACGCTGCTGTGCGACAACGCGACGGGAGAGCCGTTGGCGCTGCTCAATGCCTCCGCCATCACTGGACTTCGCACCGGTGCCGCCGCTGCGCTCGGTGCCAAGTGGCTGGCTCGGGCGGATGCATCCAAACTGCTTGTTGCGGGCGCCGGCCATATGAGCACCTATATGGCGGCGGGCGTGCTTGCCGCCTGTCCCAAAGTGAGCGAGGTCAAGGTGTGGGAGCCGGTTTCCGATGCCGCGCCCGAGGCCCGCGTCGAGCGCATGCGAGACGAGGTCGCCCATATCTTGGGCGCCTGCGAGCATGCTCGCGAGGCATCCACCTATTCCATCGAGGCGACGGCTGACGGCCAAGGTGCCGCGGCGGAGGCCGACATCATCGTGACGATCACGCCGGCGACCAAGCCCATCATTCTCGATTCATGGGTGCGTCCTGGTACGCATATCTCCTGCGTCGGTGCCGACATGCCCGGCAAGCAGGAGCTCGCCTCGGCGCTTGTCGCCCGTGCCGCTGTTTACGTCGATGACCGCGAGCAATCGGTCGCGTCCGGTGAGCTGGAGATTCCGGTTGCCGAGGGTGCCATCACGCCCGAGGACATCAAAGCGGAGCTCGGCGAAGTCATCGCCGGCGCGGCTACGGGGCGCTCGGATGACGAGCAGGTGACGGTGTTCGATACGTCGGGCATCGCCGTTCAGGACCTTTCGGCATCGAAAATCGCCTACGGCCGCGCCGTCGAGGCGGGGCTGGGCACCGTGGTGGAACTGTAAGAAAGTCAAGGAAAGGAAACGACAATGCAGATCAAGGATTTCGCCGTCGAGCAGTGGATGAACGAGTGGGAGACCAAGTGCACCCACAACGTTGCGGAGACGTGCGTCTACTCCCTCACGCTCGACCAGCTGTTCGAGCTTACGAACACCGACAAGAAGGCGTGGCTCGATAGCCTGTGCTCGCGCCGATTCACCTACGGAGACATCGAGGGGCAGCCCGGCTTCCTCGAGGGGGTCGCGCGTCTCTATAAGACGGTCGAGCCCGGGCATATCGTGCCCACGCACGGCGCGACCGGTGCCAACTCCCTGGTTATTTCCACGCTCGTCGAACCGGGCGATCACGTAGTCTCCGTCAAGCCCACCTACCAGCAGCTTTACTCGATTCCCGAGATGTGCGGTGCGAAGGTCGATATTCTTCAGCTCGATCGCAAGAACGGCTACCACGTCGACGTCGACGCGCTCGATGCTCTGGTGACCGACGATACCAAGCTCATCTGCATCAATAACCCGGACAACCCCACGGGCGCCCTGCTCGACACCGATACGCTCAAGGCGATTGTCGAGGTCGCACGCAAACACGACGCGTGGGTGCTCTGCGACGAGGTCTACCGTCTGCTTACTCAGACGGATGAGTACTCCGAGTCCGTGATCGACCTGTACGACAAGGCCATCGTTACCGCATCCATGTCCAAGGTCTGGTCGTTCGCCGGCCTGCGTCTGGGCTGGGCGGTCACCAAGAGCCCGGAGCTCCGTCGCGCGCTGCTCTCGCATCGCGACTACAACCTGATTTCTGCCGGCATATTCAGCGAGTCGGTGGCGGAGCTGGTTCTGGGCAACGCTTCCGTGATCCTTGAGCGCAGCCGTCGCATCGTCCGTCAGAACCTTGCTGTTCTGGAGAAGTGGGTCGAGAGCGAGCCGCACCTGTCGTTCGTTAAGCCCGAGGCGGGTACCACCGCGCTCGTGTATTACGACTACGACATCGACTCCAGGACGTTCTGCATCGACATGATTAAGAAGTCCGGCGCGCTCGTCACCCCGGGCGATTGCTTCGAGGAGCCCAAGAGCATGCGCATCGGCTATGCATACTCCGATAACACCGACGACCTGCAGAAGGGCCTGGATGCCATCTCTGCGTACATGCGTACGCTCGAGTAGAGGCTCGAGGTCGAAGTGATGGGGCCGATCGGTTTAGGACCGAGGACCCCTATTTTCTCTCAAGACTACCGAACGCTTTTGTCACATTAGGTGCCCACGGGGTCGTATTGCTGCGACGCTGTGGGCATAATGGTGTGAAAGGTGCAAGTTACGCGAAATGGGAGGACACATGGCGCTGATCTATGTCGTTGAGGACGACGAGCCCATTCGTCGTGAGCTTATCGACATCCTTGCCCGCGCCGGTTTTGAGGTTGAGGCATGCGAATCGTTTGAGCATGTCTCGCGCGATATTCTCGCCGCCGTGCCCGACCTGGTGCTGCTCGACCTCACGCTTCCCGTCAAGGACGGCCAGCATATCTGCCACGAGGTTCGCCGCGAATCCGAGGTTCCCATCATCGTCCTCACGTCGCGCACGACCGAGATTGACGAGGTCATGGCCATGACGCTCGGCGCGGACGACTTTGTTCCCAAGCCCTACAGCGCCCGTGTGCTCGTGGCGCGCATCAATGCCTTGCTGCGTCGCACCGCGGCGGCGGGCGAGCGCAGCACGCTCGTCCACAAGGGACTGGAGCTCGACCTCGCACGCTCCATGGTCACCAACACGCAAACGGGCGCCAGCACCGAGCTCACCAAAAACGAGCTGCGTATTCTCTCGCTGCTTCTGAGCCGCGCGGGCAAGATCGTTTCGCGCTCGGCCATCATGCAGGACCTGTGGAACTCCGACGCCTTCGTGGACGACAATACGCTCACCGTCAACATCAACCGCCTGCGCACCACGCTTGAAAAAATCGGCATCAAGGGGTATTTGACTACGCATCGCGGCCAGGGCTATTCGGTCTAGGGGCCGGCTATGTCGTTTGGCAAATTCTTTAAAGATGCGCTGCTTCCCGTCGCCGTGTGGACGTGCGGTGTGCTGCTGAGCTGCTTTGTGCTGACGGTCGCCGGCGCACCCGTTTCTATCGTGGTCGTGGCGGTCGGCGTGTCCTTTATCTTTGGTATGCTCGGCATCGCGATCGAGTACGCGCGCCGTCGTCGTTTTCTGCGCCAGCTGGAGCGTGCGGCTGAGGAGCTCGAGAGTCCCGCATGGGTGCAGGAGATGGTGCAATGCCCGACCTATGCCGAGGGCGAGCTCGAGTACGAGGTCTTGCGCCGGGTGGGCAAGGCGGCATGCGACGAGGTTGCCGAAGGCCGGCGTCAGACCGATGACTATCGCGACTACATCGAGAGCTGGGTCCACGAGGCCAAGCTGCCCCTGGCGGCGGCCCATCTGATTTTGGAAAACCTGGATGGCAGCGAAGACGACCTGTCGCGTGTGGATGACCTGGGTCGCGAGCTGGCTCGCGTGGAACGCTATATCGACCAGGCGCTGTACTACGCGCGCTCGGAAGTCGTGGAGCGCGACTACCTGATTCGCCGCTGGGATCTCAAGACTTTGGTGACGGGCGCGATTAAAGCCAACGCGCGCGAGCTCATTGCGGCGCACGTGGCTCCGGTGTGCGAGAACCTCGACTTTGAGGTCTTTACCGACGAGAAGTGGCTCGAGTTTATTCTGGGTCAGCTCATTCAGAACAGCATTAAATATGCGCGTGAGGACGGCGCAAAGATTGTGTTTTCGGGTGCGTTGCTGGACGAGGGTCTGGCAAGCGAGCGCATCGAGCTTACCGTCGCGGACAACGGCTGCGGCGTGTGTGCGGCAGACCTACCGCGCGTGTTCGAGAAGGGCTTTACCGGCGACAACGGCCGCACCACCAAGCGTGCAACGGGCATCGGCCTCTATCTGGTGGCGCGCCTGTGCTCCAAGATGGGCATCGACGTCACCGCAGCATCCGACTCCGGCAAAGGCTTTGTCGTCACGTTTGCCTTCTCAACCAACAAGTTTCAATACTTCGAGTAACGCACACGGCAGATGTTCGCCTCAAACAAAACGTACCGCCCCAAACGGGGCGGCACGCTATTTTTCAATCAGACAACTCGCTGAAGTACGGTGACGAAGGCGCAAGGCCGGGAGGGGTTATCAAAGCCGACATCCCGCAGCCGCGAAGCGGCGAGGACGTCGGCGTGATAACCCCGCAGGCCTTGCGCCGGCGGGAAGGAACCTACTTCACGACCAGAATGTCGCAGTCCGTATTGCGCAGCAGGAACGTCGAAATCGAACCCAGCAGCGCATACTTGATCGAGGACAGGCCGCGGGCGCCGCAGAGCACCAGGTCGGGCTTAACCACGTCGAGCATCTCGTCCTTAAGCGTCTCGCGAATGCGGCCGGCGCGAATCATGACCTCGACCTCGGGGATGTCGGGATTGGCCTTAGCCTCTTCGAGCTGCTTGGCGATGGAGTTCTTAAACGCCTCCTCTAGGCCGTTGACCAGATCGACCGGATAGGAACCGGCGCTCTCGAGTGCCGTGGAATCGATAACGTGGCCGATGATTAGCTTGGCGCCGTTGTTCGCGGCGACCTTGATGGCGCGTGCGAGCACAAAATCCTGCTGCTCAGTACCGTCGAGTGAAACAAATACCTTGGTGTAGCCCTCGTTCATGGTTTCCTCCTTGGTCTATCGCACGGGCGCGGGGCTCGTGCGTCGGGCGGGCGCGGGCGCGTTGGCCGCCGGACACTTTATCTTGTTGCAGTTATACCCAAGGATTTCGGTTTGACCGCTCGCAATTCTGTGAACGGACGAGTTTTTTGGTAAGGGTAGGCGCAGGCGCGCCCGAACGGTTGATAATGGGACATCGCCCGCACCGTCCGCAGAACAATATCGGCGGGTGTCTAACGAGGGGGTCCCTTTGGATATCATCGAGCTTCTAAAATCTGCCTTCATGGGCCTGGTCGAGGGCATCACCGAATGGCTGCCTGTTTCGTCGACCGGTCACATGATCTTGGTGGACGAGTTCGTCAAGATGAACGTGAGCGAGACGTTCTGGAATATGTTCCTGGTTGTGATTCAGCTCGGCGCCATTCTGGCCGTCTGTGTGCTGTTCTTCCATGAGCTCAACCCGTTCTCGCCCAGCAAGGGTAAGGAGGGCCGTTGCGACACCTGGGTGCTGTGGGGCAAGATTATGCTCGGCTGCATTCCCGCCGCGGCGATCGGCCTGCCGCTCAACGACTGGATGGAGGAGCATTTCTACAATGCTCCCGTCGTGGCGCTGGCGCTCATTGTGTACGGCGTGCTGTTTATCGTGATCGAGAACTGGCGCGCGAACAAGCGCGAGGAAATGGCCGTTGCCGGTTCGTTTGGTTCGCGTGCTGTGGTGTCGGGTGGACGTCCCGCCGGTGCGCACTTTGCGGCGCCCGCCGCGGCTACCGCTGAGGATGAGGGCGATGACGAGGATCTGGACTTTGGTTCCATCACCACGCTCGAGGACCTGAGTTGGAAGACCGCACTGGGCATCGGATGCTTCCAGGTGCTCTCGCTGATTCCGGGCACGTCGCGCTCCGGTTCCACCATCATCGGCGGCCTGCTTTTGGGCTGCACGCGTTCGGTGGCGTCCAAGTTTACGTTCTTCCTGGCCATCCCTGTCATGTTTGGCGCGAGTGCGCTCAAGCTGGTCAAGTATTTCATCAAGGGCGGTACGTTCGGTGCCAACGAGGTCGCCATCCTGGGCGTGGGCTGCGTTGTGGCCTTTGTGGTTTCGCTCATCGCCATCAAGTGGCTTATGGGCTTCGTCCGCCGTCACGACTTCAAGTGCTTCGGCGTCTACCGCATCATTCTGGGCATCGTGGTGCTTGCGTACTTCTTCGTCTTGGAGCCTATGCTCGGCCTGTAGCTTGGTTGACGCTGCGCGGCGGCCAGAACGACAACTTGTCATTCAAAGAGGGTGGCATGACCAAAAGGTCTATGCCGCCCTCTTTTCATGCCAATTTGTTCGTTCTGGCCGCCGCTCGCTGCCGTTGCCGTGACATCGGTGGCTCCATTGCACCAAATCCGCTGGGGCGGGCCTGACGGTGGCGCACGGAGTCGTGGTGTGATTTGCGTCGGTGTCCGCGCGGCTCGGTATACTGGTACGGCTCAAACTATGGCGCCGCCCGCAGGCGCGCCGTCCGTCAGATGAGGAGTCGCCCATGACCCAGCCCCTGCCCTGGGAAAAGAACGCCACGGTACCCGTTCCGCCCGCGCCGGAACCCGTGCCGTTCGATGCATACACCGCCCCCGCTGCGCCGGAACCCGAGCTCGTCCCGCTCGACATCTACGACGCTCCCGCGCCGGCACCTAAACTCGCCAAGCCGCTCGTCGACATCGACAGCCTTAATCCCGCCCAGCGCGAGGCGGTCCTGACCACCGAGGGTCCGTTGCTGGTCCTTGCCGGCGCCGGCTCGGGTAAGACCCGCGTCTTGACCTTCCGTATCGCACATATGCTCGGCGACCTGGGCGTTAAGCCCTGGCAGATCCTTGCCATCACGTTTACCAACAAGGCCGCGGCCGAGATGCGTGAGCGTCTGGCGGCGCTCATTCCCAGCGGTACCCGCGGCATGTGGGTGTGCACCTTTCATGCTATGTGCGTGCGCATGCTGCGCGAGGACGCTGACCTGCTG
>CABUTL010000007.1 GCA_902494375.1 uncultured Collinsella sp. | reverse complement strand
GACGCCGCCCTCTCAAGGCGGAGATCACCAGTTCGAATCTGGTACGGGCTACCAAAATTGAACGCCCGGGCCTCGTAAGAGACCCGGGTTTTGTGTATTGACCGTATATACGGCGCCTGCCGTGTTTCGCTCAGATCGAGGAGTAGCCATGGATCTGCCCATCAGCTTGCAAGACATCACGTATGCCGAGAACTATCTGGCGCAGGGCGACCTGGCTACGGCGACGCCGCTGCTGGAGCGTCTGGTGGAGCTCGCCGAGGAGTATATTGATGCTGAGTGCAAGACGGAGGAGAAGCGTCAATACTTTAGCTTCGATAGCAAGTTTGAGCGCTTGGCCTATCGCCGCGTGGAGAAGGATCCGCGCGAGCTCGTGCAGGTCGAGGTGCCGTTTGACCGCCTGTACTCTGATATGGCGTTTGCCTACATTCGCCAGCAGGATTATGTGAGCGCTCGTAATGCCCTGATGCAGGCTGTGCGTTGGGACCCCATGAACTGCAACTATCGCTTGGATTTGGCCGAGCTGTTCCGCGCACTCGAGGACAAGCAGGAATGGGCATCGCTCTCGTTCTCGGTGCTGGAGCGTGCAAGCGATGGCAAGTGCGCCGCCCGCGCTTACGCCAATCTAGGCCAGTACTTCTTGGAGCCCGAGACCGAGAACGTTTCGGCTGCCGTGGGCTGCGCGCGTCTGGCGCTGCGCCTGGCGCCCAACGATGCGCATACGACGCGCCTGCTCAACAAGATCCATACCACCTATCCGGATGCCGCCGATGAGAGCGACGAGCACGTGATGGGTGAACTGGCCCTGCAAGGCGTTCCGACCTCGCCTTCGGCCGAGATTGCCATCTGCCTGATTATGTGCGCGACCGATGCTGCAAGCGACGGCGACAAGCAGGAGGCGACGCGCCTGACGGTGCGTGCTCGCGACTTGGTGGGCGAGGAGGCCTGCGCGGCGATTATTAAACTGGTGCGCGAGAGCGATGCCGAGCTCAATGCCGAGCGCAAGGCAAAGCGCGAGACTGCGGGCTCAAACGCCGATGGAGCCAAGGGGGCCGGCGATGCCCAGTAAGCGCGAGCGCAAACTCATTTCCAAGAATCGCTCGGCACATCACGAGTACTTTATCGATGAGACGTTTGAGTGCGGTATTGAGCTGAGCGGCACCGAGGTCAAGTCGATTCGCGAGCGCGCCTGCCAGATCACCGATACCTTCGCGCTGATCCGCGGCGGGGAGTGCTGGCTCGTCGGCCTGCATATCCACCCTTATAGCCATGGTGGCGTGTGGAATCGCGATCCCGACCGTCGGCGTCGTCTGCTGCTGCACCGCAAGGAGATTGACTTTCTTGACGGCAAACTTCGCAACCGTGGTTATGCGCTGGTTCCGTTGGAGCTCTACTTTAATACCGACGGCCGCGTAAAGCTGCTGCTGGGTCTAGGTCGCGGCAAGAAGCTCTACGACAAGCGCGAGGACATGGCCAAGCGTGATGTCCAACGCGAGATCGACCGCGCCCTTAAGGAACGCAACCGCTAGGCACTCTGTATAAGTTGCGGTGGAATACGGACTGTTTTGCCTGTTTGAGGGACTATTCAGTCCCTATTTCACCGCAACTGTGGGTGTCTCATCTTTCTTACTGTTCTGACACATATGTCTCAAAGGCGGCGTCCGTTATGGGTGCCGCCTTTTTTTGTGGGTACATACATCCATGAGGTTCAATTCTGGGTTAGGGGAGTGATCGTTATGGACAAAACTGCGTTCTTTACGATGCCGAGCGGCCTGTATGTGGTGAGTGCCGCGGCCGACGGGCTGCGTGCCGGCTGCGTTATCAACACAGCGGTGCAGGTGACATCCGCCCCGGCGCGCATCTCGGTTGCCGTGAACAAGGAAAATGTCACGTCCGGCGTAATCGCATCGGCTAAGGCTTTTGCGCTGACCGTGATTGACCAGACCGCCGACATGCTCTATATCGGCAACTTTGGCTTCCGCACCAGCAGCGATTACGACAAGTTTGCCAAGTACGAGACCCACGAGACCGCGCTGGGCATGCCCTATGTGCCCGAGCACGCGGCGGCGCTGTTTAGCTGCCGTCTGATTGATGCCGTGGATGTGGGCACGCACCTGCTCTTTATCGGTGAGGTCGAAGATGCCGAGCGTCTGAGCGGCGAGGCCCCGCTGACCTATGACTACTACCACAAGGTGTTAAAGGGCAAGACGCCGCCCAAGGCTTCGTCGTATCAAGGCTAGAAATGTTCTAAAAATACTTGCATTATATTATTGAGAATATATACTAATAAGCAAGTACACCAGCAGTCACGTTCGAGAGGAAAACATCATGGCTGAGGAGAAGAAGACGTATAAGTTCGTGTGCACCGTTTGCGGTTACGAGGTTGAGGTCGACACGCCCGAGCTGCCCGAGGACTACGTGTGCCCGGTGTGCGGCGTCGGCCCCGATGAGTTTGAGCTTGTCGAGGAGTAGCTCGTAGACACACGACTTGCAACAACATATAGCTCTGTCCAAGGGTCCCGGTCGAATTCTCGGCCGGGACCCTTTTGATTTATCTGACGGTTTAAAACGGTCTCACGTGTTACAGATTAAGACGTTATATCTGGACAGTCACGCCATCCCAATTACATCCCCGTTAGCAGCACGATGTCGAGAATCGTCACGATGACGCCGATCCCTACGAGCAGCGCGTTGAGCGGGCGCGAGTTGGCGTATTTGCCCATGACGCGGGGCGAACTGGTGAGTCGTATGAGCACAAAGACCGTAATCGGCAACTGAAGCGACAGCAGCGCCTGACTCCAGATGAGACCTTCAAAAGGATTTGGGACGACCAGGCACGCCGCCACAGCGCCGACGAAACAGGCTGCTACCCCAATCGAGGAATGTCGGTCGTGGATGTCGTATTCCTCGTCGAACATGCCCGCGGTGATGGTTCCCGCCGCCATGCCCGCTGTCACGCTGCTCGATAGTCCCGCGAACAGCAGCGCTACCGCAAAGATGGTCGAGCTCGCCGGGCCCAAGATGGGGGAGAGCGTGGCCGCTGCGACGGCGAGGTCGTCTACGACAATGCTGTGCGCAAAGAAGGTCGTTGCGGCCAGGATGACCATGGCCGAGTTGATTGCCCAGCCCACGCCCATCGAAAAGAGCGTGTCGAAGAGCTCATAGCGCAGACGCTCTTCGATAACCTGCTCGCCTTGGCCTTCGAAGTGCATGGATTGGATGACCTCGGAGTGTAGAAAGAGGTTGTGGGGCATAACGACCGCACCCAGGACACTCACGATAATCGCGGCAGAGCCAGTGGGCATACTGGGCGTGATCCAGCTTGCGGCGGCTTGCGGCCAGTCGACCTTGACTAGTGCAAGCTCGGCCAAAAACGAGAGTCCTACCACGCCTACGAGGGCGATGATCCAGCGTTCGGCACGCTTGTAGGAACTCGTCATGAGCATCGCCATCGATACTGCCGCCACGATGACGCAGCCCGCACGTACGGGCAGCCCAAAGAGCATTTGAAGGGCAATCGCGCCACCCAAGACTTCGGCCATGGCGGTGGCGATGGTCGCGAGATAGGCACTGGCGAGCACCGTGCGTCCAACGAAGCGGGGGAGGTAACGTGTCGTGGCCTCGGCAAGACAGGCGCCCGTGGCGATGCCCAGGTGCGCCGCGTTGTGCTGCAAGACGATCAGCATAATCGTGGACAGCGTGACGATCCACAGCAGCGCGTAGCCAAACTGCGAGCCCGCGGCCATATTGGAGGCCCAGTTGCCCGGGTCGATAAAGCCGACGGTCACGAGCAGCCCGGGGCCGATATTCCGCGCAATGTCTAGGCCTCCGTGACCGCCGGTGCGGTGCGAGCCAAAGTGTTGTTTGAGATGGTTGAGCATGGTGCGCTCCTGCGTGCCGTTTGTTTGACGCCGCAAAGGATACCCGTTTTAGGCTCAAAAGTTAACTATGACTAACAAAATAGTTGTATTTGAATGGGGTGGGGAAAGGGGGTTGCCGAAATGTCTTGATCTGTAACAACTGGGGATGGAAATTGGGTCTAGGTGTTACAGATCAAGACAGGAAGAAATGGTCCTATGGAAAATCTCGATCTGTAACAGCTGACCGCCAAAACTGACCCTTCGTGTTACAGATTGAGACATTCGGAACCGTCTCTCGAAAACATCTTGATCTGTAACAGTTAGTCGTCGAAATTGGGTCTTACTGTTACAGATTGAGATGTTTGAAGCGGTGAGCTTACAGGCCGAACTTGGGGCCTATGTTGTCGCCCTCGAGGTCGGCGGTGTCCACTCGTAGGGCGTGCGTTACGCGATTGTTTCGAAACGGGTGGGAAACACAACGGGCCGGCGGTGCTCCTAGTATGCCTATTCAACTGACTGTCTAATATCTAGGGGAGGATCGCGATGCAGGCAGATTCCGCTCAGCAGCAGGGCCTTTATCGCCCCGAATTCGACCACGATGCATGCGGCATCGGCGCGCTTGCCGATATCAACGGCGAGCGCCATCACCAGATCCTGGACGACGCACTGTCCATTCTGGTCAACTTGGAGCACCGCGGCGGCACGGGACTCGAGAAGAACACCGGCGACGGCGCCGGCATCCTGTTCCAGGTTCCGCATCACTTTTTCCGTAAAGAGGCTCAAAAGTGTGGCCAGATTCTGCCGGCAGAGGGCGACTATGGCGTGGCCATGCTGTTCTTCCCGCAGGACGAGAAGGGCGTAGAGGATGCCCGCCGCGTGTTTGAGGAGGGCTGCGCCGAGGCCGGCGTGCCGCTGCTCTTTTGGCGCGAGGTGCCGGTTGACCCGCACGACCTGGGCGAGACGGCCCACGCCTGTATGCCCACTATCCTGCAGGCCTTCCTGGGCCGTCCGGACGACACGCCCGCCGGCGATGCCTTCGAGCGCCGCCTGTACGTGTGCCGCCGCACTATCGAGAAGAAGGCCGACGCTGAGTTTGCCCTGCGCGACAAAATCTTCTATGTATGCTCCATGAGCTCGCGCACCATCGTGTACAAGGGCATGCTGGTCGCCACGCAGATGCGCCGCTTCTTCATCGATCTCAACGACGCCGCCGTCAAGACGGCCGTGGCGCTCGTCCACTCGCGCTACTCCACCAACACCACGCCCAGCTGGGAACGCGCGCACCCCAACCGCTTTATCATCCACAACGGCGAGATCAACACCCTCAAGGGCAACGTCAACTGGATCCGCGCCCGCGAACCCAACCTGTACAGCCCCGTGCTGCAGCACGATCTTGAGCGCGTGATGCCCATCATCAACCGCGAGGGCTCCGACTCCGCGATTCTGGACAATGTGCTTGAGTTCCTGGTCATGAACGGTCGCCCGCTCACGCGTGCCGCGTCCATGTTGCTGCCCGAGCCGTGGGACCACAACGACAGCCTGAGTGAGGAGTGCCGCGCCTACGACGCTTACCAGTCCATGCTCATGGAGCCGTGGGACGGTCCTGCCGCTATCGCCTTTACCGACGGCCGTACCCTGGGTGCCGCCCTCGACCGTAACGGCCTGCGCCCGGCTCGCTATTACGTGACGCGCGACGGCCGCTTTATGTTGGCGAGTGAGGTGGGCACCATCGAGGTGAGCCCCGAGAACATCCTGACGAGCGGCTGTCTGGGGCCGGGCCAGATGCTCGAGGTCGACTTTGCCCGCGGCCGCGTGATCTACAACGACGAGCTGCGCGCTCGTTACGCCAAGGAAAAGCCCTATCGCGACTGGATCGCCGAGGAGACGCTGACCGTCGACGCGCTCGACAAGCCCGTCGCGCCCACGCCCGCCGAGGATACCGAGGTGCCCGCCGCCGTGCGCATGGCCAAGCTCGGGTATCACTGGGATGATGTTGACGAAGTCGTGCGTCCCATGGCCCAGCAGGGCAAGGCGCCGCTCGCCTCGATGGGTATCGATGCGCCGCTGGCCTGCCTGTCCAAGAAGACGCGCTCGTTCTTTGACTACTTCTATCAGCTGTTCGCCCAGGTCACGAACCCGCCCATCGACGCCCTTCGCGAGCATATGGTCACCTCGACCACGCTCTACCTGGGCAACCACGGCAACCTGCTCGAGGACTCTCGTACGGCCTGCCAGCTGGTGCGTCTGGAGCGCCCGCTGCTGAGCGAGGAGGAGTTCGACCGCATTTGCGCGATTGACCGTGTTGGCTTTAAGACCCGCCGGTTCCGTGCCGTGTACCGCCGCGATGCGGGTGAGGGCGCGCTGCAGGCTGCGCTCAAGCAGCTTGCAGAGGACGTTGAGGCTGCGGTCCGCGACGGCGTGAACATCGTGGTATTGAGCGACCGCGCTGCCGCAGGCGAGGTGCCCGTACCGTCGCTGCTCGCCGTGGGCTGCGTTCACAATCACTTGATCCGCGCTGGCGTGCGCACCTTTGCCGACATCGTGGTGGAGTGCGGCGACGCCGTGTCTCCACACGACTTTGCGGCACTGGTGGGCTACTCCGCGAGCGGCATCTATCCGTACAACGCGCATGCGTGCATTCGCGACTTGGCGGCGCACGGCGATCTGGACGTGACAGCCGAGCAGGGCATCGCCAACTACAACAAGGCTGCGACCGCCGGCATCGTTTCCATCATGTCCAAGATGGGTATCTCCACGGTGCAGAGCTACCATTCGGCGCAGATCTTCGAGGCCGTGGGCTTTACGCCGGAGTTCGTCAACGCGTACTTCGCCGGCACGGTGAGCCGTGTGGGCGGTATGGGTGTCGAGGACGTCGAGCGCGAGCAGAATGAGCGCTACGACGCCGCGCTCGCTATCCTTAAGAGCCCGGCTCCCGATCAGCTGCCCACGCTGGGTCTGACCAAGTGGCGCCCGCTCGGCGGCGAGGATCACCTTATCGACCCGCAGACCGTCTACCTGCTGCAGACCGCCTGCCGCGAGGACAGCTACGACACCTTTAAGGAGTACAGCGCCCGCCTGCACCGCACCGGCCGTGCCGTGCGCCTGCGTGACCTGCTGGACTTTTATGCCAACGGTCGCACGCCGGTTTCGCTCGACGAGGTGGAGCCCGCGCTCAA
The DNA here is from genome assembly GCA_902494375.1 of uncultured Collinsella sp. GTDB lineage: Bacteria > Actinomycetota > Coriobacteriia > Coriobacteriales > Coriobacteriaceae > Collinsella. The sequence continues at coordinate 12,887 of CABUTL010000007.1, read as the reverse complement.
CATCGTCCGCCGCTTTAACACCGGCGCCATGTCGTACGGCTCCATCAGCAAAGAGGCACACGAGTGCATGGCCATCGCCATGAACCGCCTGCACGGCCGTTCCAACTCCGGCGAGGGCGGTGAGGATCCGCGTCGCGAGACCCCGCTGGCCAACGGCGACTCCAAGAACTCCGCGATCAAGCAGGTGGCAAGCGCGCGCTTTGGCGTGACGAGCCGTTACCTGTGCAGCGCCTTCGAGATCCAGATCAAGATGGCCCAGGGCGCCAAGCCTGGCGAGGGCGGTCACCTGCCCGGCAAGAAGGTCTACCCCTGGATTGCCGAGGTCCGTCAGTCCACGCCCGGCATCGGCCTGATCTCGCCTCCGCCGCACCACGACATCTACTCCATCGAGGACCTGGCAGAGCTGATCTTTGACCTTAAGAACGCCAACCCCGGCGCGCGCGTGTCGGTCAAGCTGGTCAGCGAGGCCGGCGTCGGCACCATCGCCACTGGTGTTGCCAAGGGCGCTGCCGACAAGATTTTGATCAGCGGCCACAACGGCGGCTCGGGTGCCGCTGCTCGCGATTCCATTTGGCACGCCGGTCTGCCGCTGGAGCTCGGTCTTGCCGAGGCCCAGCAGACGCTGCTGCAAAACGGCCTGCGCTCCCGCGTCGTGGTGGAGACGGACGGCAAGCTCATGAGCGGCCGAGACGTCGCCATCGCCGCCCTTCTGGGCGCCGAGGAGTTCGGCTTTGCCACCATGCCGCTCATCGCCTGCGGCTGCCTCATGCAGCGCGACTGCCAGCAGGATACCTGCCCGGCCGGCATCGCTACGCAAAACTGCCGCCTGCGTCGCGGCTTCCGCGGCAAGCCAGAGCACGTCGAGCACTTTATGCTCTTTGTTGCCGAGCAGCTGCGCGAGGTCATGGCGAGCCTGGGCTTCCGCACGGTCGACGAGATGGTCGGCCATCCCGAGTGCCTGCGCCAGATCGAGGTCCCGGGCAACCGCAAGGCTAACCTGCTGGATCTGTCGCCCGTGCTGGCGAGTGCGACCTGTGAGTTTGGTGCCCACATCCCGGGTGCCGACGGCCGTCACTTCCTGCCCCAGATGGCTGCGGACAGCGAGCTCGACAAGACGCTCGACTCCACGTTGTTTGTGCCCTATACGGCCGATGCCCGTGCGCACCTGCGTCCGATTCGCTTCCGCGCCGATATCGCCAACGTCAACCGCTGCGTGGGTACCATCTTGGGCAACGCGGTGACCAAGGCGCATCCCGAGGGCCTGCCCGCCGGCTCCATCACCATCGATTGCGATGGTTCGGCTGGTCAGAGCTTTGGCGCCTTCCTGCCGCGCGGCATTACGCTCAACGTGTGCGGCGACGCCAACGACTACTTTGGCAAGGGCCTTTCGGGCGGCGAGGTATCGGTGCGCCCCAGCCCGCATGCGACCTACAAGTTCGACGAGAACATCATCGTGGGCAACGTTGCGTTCTTTGGCGCCACGAGCGGCCGCGGCTTCATTAACGGCCTGGCCGGTCAGCGCTTTGGCGTACGCAACTCCGGTGCCACGGTGGTGGTCGAGGGCTGCGGCAACCATGGCTGCGAGTACATGACGGGCGGTCTGGCGCTCATCTTGGGCGAGGTCGGGCAGAACTTCGCCGCCGGTATGACGGGCGGCGTGGCCTATGTCTTTGACCAGTACGGCACGCTCGATGCCCGCGTGAACCACGAGAGCGTTGAGCTCAAGGCCCCGACGGCCGGCGAGTTGGCGCAGATTCGCGAGCTCATCCAGGAGCACGTGGATGCGACGCAGAGTCCGCGCGGCATTAAGCTGCTCTACAGCTTTGAGACGATGAGCAAGCACTTTGTGAAGGTCATTCCGACCGAGTACGAGCGTGTACTGGCGATTGTCGCCGCCGCCGAGGCCGTCGGCAAGACGCATGCGCAGGCCGAGGAGCTGGCGTTTGACATTGTGACCGGTCGCGCGAGCGCCGCGGATGTCGATCGCTTTGATGTGGCGGGCGGTGCTGCTGACGCTGCGTCTGTGGCTGCCAGCTCTGTTGCTTCGACCAAGAAGGAGGCGTAAGTGCCATGGGTAAGCCCGGTGCTTTTCTTGATATCGATCGCGTGACCCATGAGCTGCGCCCCGTGGAGGAGCGCAGCCGCGATTTCGATCCGCTGTACGTGGAGCTCGATGACGATGCGCGCCGCGCCCAGGCGAGCCGCTGCATGATGTGCGGCGTGGCGTTTTGCCAGATGGGCGCGAGCTTTGGCAAAGCGCGCCCGAGCGGCTGCCCGCTGCACAACTTGATTCCCGAGTGGAACGAGTTGGTGTACCGCGGCCGCTGGGATGAGGCTGCCGAGCGCCTGTCGCTCACCTCGCCCATGCCTGAGTTCACGAGCCGCGTGTGCCCGGCGCTGTGCGAGGCCGCGTGCAACCTGGGCTCGGTCGACGGCCAACCCACGACGATTCACGATAACGAGCGTGCGATCAGCGACCATGAATGGGCAAACGGCGGCCCGCGCCGCTTTGAGCCGGCAGGGGAGGATGCGCCCACGGTCGCCGTGGTTGGTTCTGGACCGGCTGGTCTGGTGGCTGCATGGGAGCTTGCGCGTCGCGGCGCCCGCGTGACGGTGTTTGAGCGCGACGACCGCCCGGGCGGTCTGCTCATGTACGGCATTCCCAACATGAAGCTCGAGAAGTCTGTGGTCGAGCGTCGCGTGGCGCTCATGCGCGAGCTGGGTATTGTGTTCGAGCTGGGCGCCGACGTGAGCGATCCCAAGGTTACCGCCAGGCTCGACGACTTTGACGCCGTCGTGGTGGCTGCCGGCGCCCGTGCTCCGCGTGGGCTTTCGGCTGCGAACATTGATGCCCCGGGCGTGGTGTATGCCGTGGACTACCTGACGGCTCCGACCGTCTCGGTGCTCGATGGCGGTGAGCCTGCTATTGACGCGCGCGGCCTGGACGTCGTGGTCATTGGCGGTGGCGATACCGGCAACGACTGCGTGGGTACCGCGGTGCGTCAGGGCGCGCGCAGCGTGCGCCAGTTTGAGTTCTTGCCGGCTGCGCCCGATAAGCGCGCGGCAGGCAACCCCTGGCCGCAGTGGCCCAACGTTAAGAAGACCGATTACGGCCAGCAGGAGGCTATCGCTGCAATGGGTGGCGAGATACGTACCTGGGCCGTGGATACACTCGAGGTGCTGCTGGACAAGAAGGGCGCGGCCGCGGGCCTGCGCGTGGTCGATCTGGACTGGTCGGCGGGAAAGCCCGAATGCATCGCGGGCTCCGAGCACGAGGTGCCGGCGCAGCTGGTGCTCATCGCCTGCGGCTTTACGGGTCCGGAGCACGGCGTGTTCGATGCGGTGAGCGTGCCTGTTGCCACCGCTGGTCGTCCGCTGCCGGTGATGGCTGCTGAGGGCTCGTATCTCGCGGCTCGCACGGAGGGTGTCGCCGCGGATGCCGCGCCGGTGTATGTGGCGGGTGATGCCCGCAACGGCAGCTCGCTCGTGGTGAGTGCCATGGCCGATGCCCTGGCCTGCGCTGCCGAAGTCGCCGACGCGCTGGAACTGTAAAGTAGTCATTTAAGAACGTCCCCAATGACTAGTCATTTTTTGTCTAGTCGTTGGGGACACTCTTTGCGAGCGATTTGCTCGTTTGTCGACGTACGGGTGTTCATTTGTCGACTTCTTGGGCTGTGGTCACCTGTTGTTTCTGTGGTGGCCGCGGGCATCTGGCTCAAAAGAGTGGGCTGGCTGTCTATGTCTACCTGCGGTTTCTTTGCGGTCCGCTCATTCGGTCAAGTGCCCCGTCAAGTGTTTGGTCAGCATCTGGTTTGCAGTCGAAGGCCTATTTTGCCCGCGCTTGCCTCGGTTGCTCGCCCTCCTCGTAAGCTCAAATTGAGGTCCATCAGTTTGAGGAGGATGCCATGACTGACCAAGTTTTTGATCGAGCAGAGCTGGCTGGAGCCGTCGGCAGCGATATTGCCGACATGGCTCACTTTTGGATGCTGCGGAAGTTTCAATTCCTGGAGCCGGCGCGCGAGCAGTTCGAGATTATCGTCGATCCGTGGCTCAGCTATTGCGAGGAACCTTCTCAAAACGAAATCATGGCCTACAACATGGCGTTTACCGATTGGCTGCTGTTTGAGCGCCCCTATTACCACGGCAAGACGCTGTTGGAGCTGTATGTGGACGAGCCGCCAGCGTCAATTTCTCCTGCTTCGCTCGGGCGACTTAAGCAGATGCGTGACACGCAGTATTTCTCGCGCTTTGGCATTTTGGACAAGGATCCCGCGACTGGCATGGTCGTGCTGAAGGACACGCGCACCGACCGTCGCTTTGACGTTTACGACCCACATATCGTGCAAAAGGAGCACTGGAACGATGGCGCAATTGCGGTGCGACTCGCGTGCGTCGACGATGTCTGGCTGACGGCGGGGCGGCTCTATCTGTATGACATCGCGCGCCTGAGCGACACGGCGGTCGACGGGCCGGGCGCGGTGCATCCCGAGGACCTGGAGGACGGTTTCGACACCTCGTGCATCAGCTTCTTTTTGCGCCTGGTCCGCGACATCATGGGCGCCCAGGGGCGGTACGTGAAGTCGCTCAGTATTTACGAGCAGGAATGGGAGTAGGGGATGGGCAGTTGTCGCCTGCCTTGCCTTCTGCCTTTGTGTCTCGATCTGTAACGTTTAGGGGCGAAAAACCGGTCTACCTGTTACAGAACGAGACGAATGCTTGGGCGCCGCTGGTTTGTCTAAATCTGTAACGTTTAGGGGCCTGGAGAACGTCTAACTGTTACAGAACGAGACGTTTGGCACCTGGTTGGGGGAATGTCTAAATCTGTAACAGCTACAGGCCAAAATTCGACCTACCTGTTACAGATTGAGACAAAGGTTGGACGCGGTACCGAAAGATCTTGATCTGTAACATCTGCAGGCCAAAAATCGGTCTTCCTGTTACAGATCAAGACGTTTGTCGGCGGCGTCAACAGCGGCGATGGCTCATTTGTCCGATGTGGTGGTGATGGAAGTGTCTAATACCGTTTTCAAACACAGGCATGCAACACGTAACACTTTGGCGCGGAATAGGATGCTTGCCAGGCTCACGGAGGCGGCTGAACAAGGCGTGCTGCTTGTGACGCACGACAATGCCGAGCTCATGTGGCTGCGGCGCCATGTGGGAACCGATGGTATTGCGGAGCCCGAGCCGTATTTGTTTTGCTTTCAACATGATTGGGGTGTACTGACGCCGGCGGAGCGAGCGCTGCGTACCGTCAAAGGGCTTGCGGAGTTTCATCCAGATTGGGCGTTTTGGGGTTATGACGCGGCCCTTTTGTGGGGTCTGGAGGTGCCGAATGATCTGCTCGGGCCGCGATTTCTTGTTAAGACAGGTTGCTCGGTGCCGCTGAGTGCAGGATGCCGACTGTCGCGTCCGCAGGCGGCGGGTGCGCTTGAACAAGTCGACGGCGTGCGGGTGACGCCGTTTTGGCGCACGGTAGAGGATTGCCTGCTGCGCGCGCCGTTTTCGTATGGCCTGGCGATTGCCGATTCTGCGTTGCGAGCAAAGGGCGTATCGCGCGATGACCTGTGCGAGCGCCTCCGCGCCGATCGCGAGGGCAGGCGAGGGTATTGCAGGGCACAGGTGATTGCGTCGTATGCGGACGGGCTGTCCGAAAACGGCGGCGAGTCTCGGTTTCGAGCGTTCTTTATTGCGTACGGCTTTCCGGTTCCGGAGCTGCAGGTGGAGTTTCGCGACCCGCTCGATCCGAGTCAAGTGTTTCGCGTCGACTATTTTTGGCGGCTCGAGGACGGGACGTGTGTCATCGGCGAGCTCGACGGAAAGGGGAAGTACACCTTGCAGAACGGCGAGGGCCGGGAGTCGGTCGACCCATTCGTGACAGAACGTCAACGGGAGTCCCATCTGACAATGCTCGGGCATAAGGTGCTTCGGTTTACGTTTTACGAACTCAAAGACCCGGGGAAGCTGGTCGAGAAAATGAGGCTGGCGGGTATTCCTCGGCAGGCGAAATTGGCTGAGGAGTGGAGACGCCAGTGGTATGGGCGCTGAGAGGTTTTGTCTCAATCTGTAACGTTTAGAGGCTATTTGAGCTCGTAACTGTTACAGATCGAGACAAACCGGTGAAGCGTCGACCGAATGTCTTGATCTGTAACAGCAAGGGGCCCAACAACCCTGTACCTGTTACAGATCGAGACATTTCCCTGGTGTCGCTGGGGTGGGACTGCAACGTATTCCGTCCCCCACATCCCCTCTTCCCTCCGTTAACCGATGCGTCTGCAGCAATCCAGCGGGACTAGGTGATAATGAACAAATGTTCATGTTAATCGTGAGGGAGGAGCTCGATATGGCGTCTGCCGATCGTTCCACGTTGTTTATCAATGCGACCATTCTGGATGGCTCGGAGCATATGGAGCCGCAGCCCGATATGGCCGTGGCCGTCGAGCGCGGTGTCATCACTTGGATTGGTCCGAGCGCCGTGGCGCCGGCGCCGGCGGGTGCCGAGGTCATCGACCTGGCAGGGGCGTATCTCATGCCGGGTCTCATCAATATGCACGTGCATCTGTGCGGCTCGGGCAAGCCGGTTTCGGCGGGCGATGCGGGCGCGCTGATGAAGAAGCTCGATAATCCGGTGGGCCGCGCCATCGTGCGCCATATCCTCAAGGGCAGCGCTCAGCAGCAGCTGGCAAGCGGCGTGACCACGGTGCGCGGCGCGGGCGACCCGTTGTTCGCCGACATCGCCATGCGCAACGCCATCGACGCCGGCAAGTATCAGGGTCCGCGCCTGGTAGCGCCGGGAACGGGCGTTACGGTGCCGGGTGGTCACGGTGCGGGGCTGTTCGCGCAGGTCGCCAATACCCCCGGCGAGGCGGCCGAACAGGTGCGCGATCTGTATGCGCGAGGTGCCGACGTCATCAAGCTGTTCGTGACGGGCGGCGTGTTCGACGCGACCGAAGTGGGCGAGCCGGGCGTGCTGCGCATGCCGGTCGATGTCGCCGCGGCGGCGTGCAAGGCGGCACACGAGGTTGGCCTTCCGGTCATGGCCCATGTCGAGAGCACCGAAGGTGTGAAGGCCGCGCTTCGGGCCGGCGTCGACACAATCGAGCACGGCGCTCCGATGACGCCTGAGATTCTGGAGCTGTACCGCGGCGCCGCGGGAACACAGCTCGAGGGACGCGCGCCGAGCGTGACCTGCACGATTAGTCCGGCGCTGCCGTTTGTGCTGCTCGATCCGGAAAAGACCCGTTCGACCGACACGCAAAAGAAGAACGGCGACATCGTGTGCTCGGGCATTATCGAGAGTGCTCGTGCCGCCCTGGATGCAGGCGTTAAGGTGGGCCTGGGCACGGATTCGAGCTGCCCGTTCGTGACGCAGTACGACATGTGGCGCGAGGTGGTCTATTTTGCCAAGTACGTGGGCGTGAGCAATGCCTTTGCACTGCACACGGCTACGCAGGTCAATGCTGAGCTACTGGGGCTGGGCGGCGAGACCGGTACGATCGAGTGCGGCAAGACGGCCGACATTTTGGTGACGCGCGAGAACCCGCTCGATGACCTGCGCGCTCTGCGTGAGCCGATGCACGTGATGTGCCGTGGCGATCTGGTGCGCAAGCTCAAGGTGAAGCGCATTCCCGAGGTTGACGCCGAGCTCGACACGATTATGGCCATGCCGGCAGAAGCCCTGGCAGAGGAGCTCGCTCGCGATGGCGTAGCGTAGGCGCTGGCGCGATGGGGCGACAGCTTCATTGAATGATGTCGCCCCATGCAAAAAGCCGGGGTCTCAACACGAGGCCTCGGCTTTTATTTTGTCCCATGGTGTAACGGCTAGGAGCGCGTCTCCATCTTAGCGTGGCACTTGGGACAGGTGACGCGGATTTTGCCCTTGCCCTTGGGGACGGACAGCATCTGGCCGCAGTTGGGGCACTTGAGGTAGGCCGTGGTCTTGCGGCCCTTCCACATCTTCTTTGCCGTGCGCTTGGCACGCTCAAAGTCTTCCTTGCTCGTTCCAGCTGCGCGCGAGGCGCTGGCCGCTGCAGTTCCGCCGCCCAGGCTGGCCACGAACTTGCCCAGGCAGGGGACGTTGGCAGTCGCGGCAACGAAGGCATCATTTTCCTTGCGGCGCGCGTCGATGTTTTTGGACAGGCCGCGCAGCACGCCGAGTGCGATTACGGCGATGGCGATCCAGCTGAGCCACTGGATACGGGCCATCGATCCGACCATCGCGAAAATAATTCCTATGAAGCCCAGCACGATGGTGAGTTCATCGGCGCCGTTGCGACCCTTCATAAAGTCATTCATGCGAATTGCCTTTCGTTCGATATGCTGCACGCCTTTATACCCCTTTTGGTGCATTGGGGACGGGTTAATCTGCACCAAGGTGGTGCAAACGTACCTGTCCCCGGAACACCAAGACGGTGCAAAGAAGTTTGTTCCCAATGCACCAATTACTTGGCGAGCTTGTCGACGACGCGTTCGATCTCGGCGAGCTTGGCGGCCTTGAGTTCCTCGTCGCCCGATTCGATGGCCGCCGCGACGCAGCCCTCGATGTGAGCCTTGAGAACATCGGCGTTAATGCGCGCGATGAGTGCCTGCGTTGCCATGAGCTGCGTTGAGATGTCGACGCAGTAGCGATCCTCCTCGACCATCCGCAGGATGCCATCAATCTGGCCACGTGCCGTCTTGAGCATGCGGGTTACCGATTTATGGTCTGCCATCATGGCGGGTCCTCGTTTCTGGTCGATCTTCCGGATGTCCCCGTCAGTTGCGGTGAAATACGGACTGTTTAAAGGCCTAGGGCGGCTCAACAGTCCGTATTTCACCGCAACTTCTGAGGATTGAGTAGGCGGCGCCTGCTACGCGGCGGTCACGGATAGGGCGTGGAACTTCTCGCCCGCGGCCTCGACAGCGGCGGCGAGCTGCTCGGCGGTCACGGTATCGGCGCACTCCACCTGGACGGTCTGGGTCTCGTGATCGGCATCGGCATCGGTCACGCCGACCACGTTGAGCAGCGCGGTCTCGACGGTGGCATCGCAATGGCCGCACATAAGGCCGGAAGTCTTGATTGTGTAACGCATGGGTATTCCTCTCTGTTGTGTCGGCTTTCCCAGGCACCCGACCTTGACCTTCAAGCCGTCGCTCGCGTACCAAAGTACGCGTCGCTCCTCTTTCAGGTCAATCTCGGGCACCTGGAAAACCCGTTCTAAATGGACTTAATGGTGAGCTTATTTTGCCACTTTTGGCTTAAAGGATTTTAAGCGCAGAGCGTTGCTTACGACGCACACGCTCGACAGGCTCATGGCGGCGGCGCCAAACATGGGCGAGAGCTGCCAGCCGGTGAGGGGGAAGAACACGCCCGCCGCCAGCGGAATGCCGATGCCGTTGTAGAACAGTGCCCAGAACAGGTCCTGCTTGATGTTGCGGATCGTGGCGCGCGACAGCTCGATGGCTCGGGCGACGTCCATGAGGTCGCTGCGCATGAGTACCACATCTGCCCCTTCTTTGGCGATGTCGGCGCCGGTACCGATGGCAAGGCCCACGTCGGCGCGCGCCAGGGCGGGGGAGTCGTTGATGCCGTCGCCCACCATGGCGACCTTGCCGCCCGCGTCCTGCAGTTCGCGCACATGGCGTTCCTTGTCGGCGGGGAGGACGTCGGCGATGACTTGCTCGCTGCTCAGTCCCACGCGGCGGGCGATTGCTTCGGTAGTGACGCGGTTGTCGCCGGTGAGCATGCGCACGTCGACGCCAAGCGAGCGCAATGCGGCGATGGCCCCGGCGCTCGTCTCCTTGACCTCATCAGCCACGGCAATGGTGCCGGCAAGCTCGCCGTTCTTGGCAAAGAACAGCGGCGTCTTGCCCTCGGCGGCAAATTGCTCGGCAAGACCCGCGGGCACGGTAACGCCCAGCTCGTCCATCAGGCGTACGTTGCCGGCCGCAATGGCGTTTTGCCCCTCGTGCGCCGTAACGCCACGACCGGGCACGGCGGCAAAGTCCTCGACCATGCGCGCGACGATCCCGCGTGTCTCGCACTCGGCCATAATCGCCTCGGCCAGCGGGTGCTCGCTTGAGCGCTCCAGCGCAGCGGCCAGCTTGAGCAGCGCCTTTTCGCTCATGGCGGGCGAGCCGTCAGCGCGCGTGGCTACCACGATATCGGTCACGGCAGGCTTGCCGCGGGTGACCGTGCCCGTCTTATCGAGCACCACGGTGCCCACGCTGCGCAGGTTCTCCAGCGCCTCGGCGCTCTTGAACAGAATGCCCATCTCGGCGCCCTTGCCGGTGCCGACCATAATAGCGACGGGCGTGGCCAGACCCAATGCGCACGGACAGCTGATCACCAGCACGGCCACGGCGGAGGTGAGCGCCTCGTTTATGCTGCCGGTCAGTGCCATCCACACCGCAAAGGTCACAGCCGAGATCACGAACACCACGGGCACGAACACGCCGGCGACTTTGTCGGCTATGCGGGCGATAGGCGCCTTGGTGGCGTTGGCGTCCTCGACGAGCTGGATAATCTTGGCGAGCGACGTGTCGGCGCCCACGCGTGTGGCACGGAAGGTAAACGAGCCGGTGCGGTTGACAGTGGCGGCGTTGACGGTGTCGCCGGCGGTCTTTTCCACGGGGATGGACTCGCCGGTGAGCGCGCTCTCGTCCACGGCCGAGCTGCCCTCGAGCACCACGCCGTCGACAGGGATGGACTCGCCGGGGCGCACACGCAGTACCTGGCCGGGAAGGATGCTGTCGACATCGACGGTGGTTTCGGTGCCGTCGTCGGCAACGACGGTCGCGGTCTTGGGTGCAAGGTCGATCAGCGCCTCGATAGCGCCGCCGGTCTTGGACTTGCTGCGCGTCTCGAGGTATTTGCCCACGGTGACGAGCGACAGGATCGTGCCCGCGCTCTCAAAATAGAGATTGTCCATGCCTGTCATCATGGCCTCGTGCACCTGACCCGCGGCTAATTGGTCGGCCATGATGAACATGGCGTAGAGCGACCAGGCGATGGAGGCGGTGGCGCCCACGGCAATAAGGGCGTCCATGGTGGGCGCGCCGTGCGCGAGCGATTTAAACCCATTGATAAAGTACGCGTCGTTGACATAGACGATGGGGATGAGCAGGACGAGCTCGGTGAGGGCGAGTGTCATGCTGTGGGTATGGTCGGTGAAAATGCCGGGCAGCGGCCAACCAAGCATGTGCCCCATGCCTATGTAGAACAGTGGGATGAGGAATACGATCGAGACGATGAGGCGGGTGCGCATGGCAGAGGCGGCGGCCTCCAGCTTTTTGGTGGGCGACTCCATATGGGCGGCGCCGGACCTGGCTTGCGTACTGCCGTTTTGGGCGGCGTCGGTGCCCGTGCTGACGGGCGAGGCCGAGTAGCCAGCGCGATCGACAGCGCTGCAGATATCGTCGGGGGAGACCTGCGCGGGGTCATAGCCGACCATCATGGAACCGGCGAGCAGGTTGACCGCGACGCTTTGGACGCCGTCGAGCTTGCTGACGGCGCGGTCCACGTGCGCCTGGCAAGCGGCGCACGTCATGCCGCCCACGTCGAACTTATCTTGAGCCATGGCTTCTCCTCTCTGTGGTTCGGCGTTGAAAGTGTTAACTTGCCGATACTATACACCCATACCCCCTGGGGGTGTCCAGTACAGAAAGAAATGTATGACATTTCGTTACAGATGAGGGTGGTTGGTTGGCCGATGGATCGTCCCAACCAATCATCTCAATCTGTAACAACTAGACCCGTTTTTGTCGAGTAACTGTTACAGATCTAGACATTACATCGAGTCACAACTTAACGTCTCGATCTGTAACATCTGGGGACCGTTTTACCTGCTAGATGTTACAGATCGAGACAAACTATTAGAGGGCAACCCGAACATCTCGATCTGTAACAGTAAGACCGATAATTGGGTCCTAGTTGTTACAGATTGAGATGTTGTCTCGCGGGGTTGGGGTTTGTCTCGTTCTGTAACATCTAGACCTGTATCTGCCGAGCTAGTGTTACAGATCGAGGCAATTGCCGGGGGTCCCGTCACGGCAAGATGCCCGCTCCCTAGATACAGAATCCGGGGATCACACAGGTTCGTTTGTTTGGCTTGTCCGCAGGCGTTGCGTACGTAAAGATGTCGCCGTCGTGGCCCACACGGTTTATGTAGAGCGTGCCTTCGGTCTCCGATGAGTCGGGGCTCACCGTGCGCTCCCACCAGCAGGTGTCCTTGCCCTTCCACTGGCGGACCATCGTCTCGTTCGTGGAATACGGGCTCACCTTGAGCTCGCGGAAGAGCTGATACTCCTTGCCCTCGCCGTTGTAGATGTCTGCCAGGTAGTGATAGTCCTTGGCAAACGAATCGGGCGGTTGCGTACCGCACAACTCGACCATGGCGGGCAGCCAAAGGGTTGCGGGCAACTCGCTCAGACACGATGCACTGTTGGCGGCGCCAGCGTTATTCGAGATCTTTTTGACAGATTTGATGAGTGCGCGCAACTCGTTGGGCAGCAGCTTAAGGCCGTCGCCGTTGAGCCATTCCCGCAGCTCGCAATCTGCCCAGCCGGCGCTCGGCGGTTCAGCCGCAGCGTTGCGCTCGGCAATACCCGCATCGAACATAAACGTCAATCCGGCCTTGCCCGTCCCGTCCAGAAGCTCATCGTGGCGGATGCCCACAAGCTGCGCGCCAACCTGCAGCCCGTTGGTGAGCGTGACACGTTTGGTACACGGATGGGGGATATGCCCATCGGCATCGAGCAGGTGATAGCGCTTGGCAATCTCGCGTGCCTCGCTACGGGTCTCGGCGGCCTTAATCTTGAGCGAAATCTCCTGCAGCTGATCCCAGGTGTAGTCGTCAAGCGAACCGCGGATGCCGTCCAGGTAGTCGGGGATGCCAAAGCCATGGGTC